>CBDULO010000067.1:0-5076 GCA_965368095.1 uncultured bacterium
CGCCAGGACACCCCCGACGCACTCGCCGAGCGGCGCGCGGTGCTCGCCTCGGGCCGCTGGACCGGGCCCGTGCCTATCGGCTACCTGAAGGAGCCGCCCCTTGATCCCACGCACGGTCGCGGGGCTGGCGCGACCATCAAGGACCCGGAACGCTTCCCGCTCGTCCGCGAGCTCTTCCGGCGCTTCGCGACAGGGGCATACTCGGTCAACGACCTGCACCGATGCGCCCGCGATGAGCTTGGTCTCAGGACGCGGGGCAATCGGCGCTATCCGGCGGGACCGATGAGCACAGCTGGCCTCCACAAGATGCTCCGCAATCCCTTCTATCTGGGCCTCCTCCGATGCGGCGGCGAGGTCTACGAGGGGAATCATGAACCCCTGGTGTCGCGGGAAGACTTCGACAGAATCCAGGAGCTTCTCTCGAATCGCACGACCCCCCGACCCAAGCGCCACGAGTTCACGTACCGCGGCCTGCTTTCGTGCGGGCATTGTGGCCGAGGCATCATGGCGGAGGAACACCGCAAGCCCTCGGGCCGCCGCTACGTCTACTACCGGTGCACGCGGCGGGAAAGGAACCCGGCGATATGCCCCCGACCGTTCCTGAACGAAGCACGGCTCGAGGAGGCCCTCGTAGAGAACCTCGCCCTCCTCGACGTGCCCGACTGTTTCGCCACCTACGCCATGAACTGGGTCTCGACCAGCGCCCGTGAGGAGGACGAAGTGACGAAGCGCGCGCAGGGAGCGCTCAAGCAGGAGCTCGCCAGCAAGCGCGCCGACCTCGAGCGGCTCACCGCCCTCGTCGTTCGGGGCACCCTCTCGGAAGACGAGTACGTGTCGGCAAAGACGGCGGTGCTCGCCGAGAAGGCGGACCTCGAAGCCAAGCTGTCCGAGCCCCGCGCGGAGGCGACCGCAACGCGGCTACGCCAGGTGTTGACGGTCTCGACAGCGGCCACTCGCATGTTCAACGAAGGCGGAGCTGAAGAGCGACGTGCGCTCATCGCCGAGCTATGCGACCGCATCGAGCTCACGGAGGATGGGCTCCGAGTTGAGTTCGCGCCCCCCTTCGCCATCCTCGCTGGCGACGATCCAGACGATTCCGGGACGCAGGGAGCGAACCGGGGTCGCGCAGCGCGCCGAGGCCGCAGAACACTGGCCCGAACGACTTCCAGCAAGTCCCACGGTCGCCAATCTGACCGTACCGCCTGCCCGGCGGGAGCGAACCCAGGACCGAGCGCCAAGAAACCCCATAACAAACGCAAGAACCGCGCTCGTGGCGCGGCCCGGACTGTGTCCTTTTCACGGTGGTGGGCGAGGAGAGACTCGAACTCTCACGGGTTGCCCCACCAGCTCCTAAGGCTGGCGTGTCTACCAGTTCCACCACTCGCCCGAACGAGTCGCACCCTATCTTGATTTGGTGAAAAAATCAAGGCGTATACTGTATTATATGAAAACAAAAAATTCATGGGAAGAGGCGCTCAAGACATACGATGAGCTGGTTGCCAAATGTCCGAGATTTGAGCGAAAAGGGAAAACCGTGCCCTATACATCAGCGAATGGACATATGTTCTCTGTTTTGAATAAAGCTGGGGAGTTGGGGATTCGGTTCTCAAAAGAGGTTCAGAAAAAGTATATCGAGAAATGGGATACGACTCTTTTTAAGTCATATAATGCGGTGATGCAGGGGTATGTTTTGGTTCCGAAAAAGATGCTGAAAGATTTGGATAAGCTCGCCAAGTATTTAAATGAAAGTTACGATTATGTGATGTCGCTTGAATCGAAATAAGCGGAATCCAGCGGGTACCAAGTAAAAAAGAATCGCGAAGGCGGCTCTTTTTTGTTTCCTTATTTTTGGAGCATGAGGCTTACGGTCATATCGTCCGGTTTATATCGCGGATTATTCTTGTCCTTGGATACGCGTATCGCTTCTTCTACGAGCGCTGATGCGATCATATCGATATCCGGATAATGCCGTTCGACGATTTTTTGAATTTCTTCATCTGTCAGATTGTCATGAATACCGTCGCTCATCGCAAGAAATGCATCGCCTTTTTTTGCATCATGCGTTTGAATGATATTTTTCCCCGGATTGAATACCCCATGTAAAATGAAGTGTCGCATTTCTTCAAGGGTGAGTGATTTCACAGGCCGCTTTTCTTCTTTTTCAATCGTCTTCGCATGGTGCAGCATGCTATGAAAAAGCGTATCTTGCTTTGCATAGTGTTCAAGCGTTTCAAGACTTATCGCTCTAGTGATATCGGCATCATCCGCAATGGGGAATCCATCCGTGTCCGGTATTTCAAGATCGATAATTCGTTCGATGACAGAATCATCTTTTGTGAGTTTTTCCAATGCCATGCCGTCGTATTTGTACATGCGGCTGTCACCGGTATGGGCAATGGTAATTTTTTGTTTTCCGTGCCGGTCTTCCCAGGCTTTTCCAAGCGTGAGCGTGGTATTTGTATTGCCGCGATAGCGCTCAACACGATGACGCATGCGTTTTGTGACAAGCTCTTTGATCGCTTGTTCAACCTCGGTTTGTTCAAGTCCTTTCCCATCCCCATTCAATACGTGCTTTAACCGCGCATCTTGATCTTGATTGATATTGCTTTTTAACACGGCTTCCACCGCAGCGCGCGACGCGAGGGTTCCGCCAAGCGTTGATCCGCCCACGCCATCGGCGACCAAGAATATACCTCGATCCGGATCGATATATGCCATGTCTTCGTTTTTCGCACGCCCATTTTTGCCAACGGTTGCCGTCGCCATGACATATTGATGGCTTTCTTTTTGTTCCGGCGTATATACTTCCGGTTTTGCCGGCGGCGGGAATGAATCCCCGCGTTCGAATGCGTTTTTCATGCTTATAAATGATAGCATGATCTTGTTTGCATGATTGACAGATTCTGAATGAATCTGTATGGAGTGAGGGAGGAAACCGATGAAGGATTCGCGCCCCATCGACCTATTCACAAATCAACATGAGAACTTTCTGAGAGAAATTACTCGGGCTTGGGCCGTATTTGAGCATGGTCAGGGAATTCTCGAACTCTATCTTGAGTGTCAGGAACAACTCCCTCCTCATTGGATCACCGAGATGCTCCGTATCGGAGTTACTGATCTCGAAGGCCATGAGCTGATCATTCTTGATCTTGACTGGACGGATATTCGCGGAACCATGCTTCGAGCGGAAACGTGGAATGTACCTCCTTATGCGATACCCGAACGCGGCCGAAGCGACGCGCCGATCGGGGATTTCATATTCTATGCCGGGGAAAGTGAAAAAATACTCCCAAACCTTTCTCAGGGGGAGCCTCTCTCTGACCATGATCCGCGGGACGATCGTTTTCCGTGATGAAAGTCAGTTATACAATGACCGCCTCCTCTGGGCGGTCTCTTTTTATTCGGAAGCTTCTTTCTCTAATTCAGCTTGCTTCATTTCTTTTTCTCTCATCATAGCTTCTTCTTCCATCATGCTTTCCATATTCTGTAATGAGGACTCCACCAGTTGGAGGCGCCGCTCAATTCCTTCCATGCGCTGATCGACTCTCATATTTGCTTTCGCCGAACGCATTTCCGGCGCGCGCTGAGAAAATGACCAGGTGGCGTATACCATGGTTATTGTCGACAAAAGAACGGTTATTGCTGTGAGCCAGATTAATACATACCAGTGCACGCCGAGACCATTTCTGATCACGAGCTCTACGGTTTTTTTCTTTGATTCCTTTTTTGCTTTGGAAGCGGCTTTACGTGGCATAGATGAAGGAGCGTTACTATGAATTGAGTATATCATATGCTCGATACAGGGCTCTTGCCATTGACAAAACGGTTTTTTTCTTATAGAACCTGATCTCTGGAGGGAATGTGAACACTTCAAAGAAAAGAGGCGCGCCTTCACTTGCGTCGATCGTTCGAGGACGGGTTACTTGCCAGGGCCAGCGGACGTTTGCCATCCATCTTTTGCTGAGCGCACCGGTGAGCCGAGCTTGGCTGGAGGCGATTGAAATTCTCCTGGTTTCGGATAATGGAGAGCATGAATTTCCGTCTCATGCCCTTTGGCAAGGAGACGGCGGAACCTTCGTTCACGGCCAGCTCGAGCTCGACATGGGAGCTTTTCGCCGGGCGATCGGGAAGGAAGAGAGTCGTTTTCTTACGACCTTCACGCCGTTTCGCACGATCCGTTTTTCGAAGGGAGAAGAGGTTCACTTCATTGAGAACCGGAACAGCCTCGCGCTGTTTTGCGAGCTGGGCGGTCGGCGCCTGGGCGCCCTTCCGGAAGCTGATCCATTTTTGAGTCTTTGAAACGTGGGGAGAGAGATAGTGAATTCAGTGATTCAGGACAAGACAGCGCAGCGCCGCTTCGATGTGATTTTGCGGGCAGGAGTCGTTCCTTCGAGGCTCAGCCTGTACCCGGCGGTCATTAAGCTTGAGGTGACGGAAGCGATTCCGTCGCGGTGGTTAAGCTCGCTTCGTATCGAGCTTCATGACAGCGGACTTCTTCTGGCTTGCGCCATTAGAACCTGGGATACGGTTGGGCGTTTCTACGGAGCCTATCTCGATCCGCAGGCCGGGGCTCGAAGGAGCCTCGCGCCGGCACCGGATCTTTCTCGGTGCACTTCGATTAAACTCGTCGTCGAAGGGGTCGCTCGCGATTTCCCGAATGACCTGAGCATCTTCAAGGAAACTGGAGTGTAGACGATTCGTCGCTCTCAAAAGCCCGGGGAACTCCTGGGCTTTTTCTTTTTCAAAATATGTCTTGGGGGTTGACAAAAGCTTCAAAATCGAGTAAGGAAAAAGGGCAATGGAACAAGCGCTGGACCTTACCAATCGATTGCGTACACGTGCCGTCTCGAGCCTGCTCGATATTAATATCGCTAAGCTGGGCGAAGACTTCTTCATCCGCTTTAAGGCGACGAGCGAGTTCGCGCCGAATGCATTTCATGAACTCCCTGTGACGCTTTTGCTCAGCAGCGGGTACGAGGTGCCCGGCGTGCTTTACACGCATTCGAGCGAGATCGCGAGAGGGATGTGGCTCCCGTATCGCTTCCTCGCTCTCCGAGCAGACGACTACAGCGGTGT
>CBDULO010000068.1:0-4827 GCA_965368095.1 uncultured bacterium
CATGATGATAATTATGTTTGCTCGTGCAGATAAAAATGTTCATATTTCACCTTCAATATATTGGACACGTCCGACTTCGCCCGATTCGAGACGGACTTTAATTCCCTGCGGATGAACGGGCTTACTCGTCAAAATATCCTTCACCACGCCATAAGTCGCTTTGCCCGTTTTCTGATCCGCTTTCTGCACGATCACAACCGCGAGTCCCGGCTTAATATTCTTTCGCATTGTGTGGTCTGAATAATCCATGAGGCCACCTTAAACCAAAAACCCGCCTCTTGCGAGACGGGCTTGAATTTACTTCACAGGAATTGTTTTTGACTCCAGCTGATCGAGGTCGGCATTTGTGATCCCAAGACTATAGAGCCGCATGATGCGATAAGCCTCATCACCATTTTTAAGATAATACATCGTGAGCGTTTCCGGATGAATATAGTATGCCTCACCGTGCTCCTGAACGCGCAAGATAATCCTTCCGCGGAGCTTGCTCTTGAGCGAATAACTCCCCGCTTCCATGCTAGCATAATCCTTTTCCGTGACGCCAAGTCCGAATGAACGCATCATCTGATACGCCGTCGGTCCGTCTTTCATATAGTAACGCTTAGCAGTCACCGGATCGACATACCAGGCTTCACCATGCTTTTCGACTTGCAGAAGAATATGTCCCTTCACGCGGTCGTAGACTTTCGTCGATGCCACGGATTTTACCTCTGTTTTTTTCTCTTCCGTTTTCTTTTCCTCCATCTCTTTCTTTTCACTTGAATTCAGCGCGTCATAATCCCAGTAAGATTTCACTACTCCCGTCGGGCTTGCGTTGACGGAAACAAACGAACCCCAAACCCAGCCGGTGACGCCATTCGCGCTTACCTGATACCAGCCGTCATTATGCGCGAGCACTTGAACACTCGTTCCGCCGGAAAGCGTTCCGACAACGCTCGACCCGTCCATACAAGCCTTGTCGCGGAGATTCACTCCGGAATGAATCGTCCCGGTTCCGGCATACACTTCAACAGATTGCGAAAAGCATTCACCCGCTTGAACGGCCGGGATTGCCGTGAAAAACAAAGCGGAAACCAAAACAAAAGAAATAGTCTTTTTCATACAATTCCATCGTAGAACAAAAACAGGCTCAGAGCGAATCAGGCTTCTTCTCCGACCTTCTCAATGTCAAATCGATCAGAAGCAAAAGCATAAGCACGCCTTCAATGCCCTTCGTGACAGGTCCAACCGGAAAAGAGATTGCTGCATATTCACCGCCGTCTTCTTCCAATTCGAATTCGGTAATCTCAATCCCATCGTTCGTCATCACTGCTTCGCTGTCTCCTTCCTCCGTCACAACCAGTTCCGCAGCATTCGCCTCCCCATGCGCGCTTGCCGGATTCGGATGCATAAGAAAATATCCCGCGAAAGTAATGAATGTGTAGATAAATAACGCGATAGAAATATATCTTCTTTTCGATTTAAACAACGGCAAAATAAATAGGCTGAATAAGAGGATATAGCCCGCGGCATTTATCAAAAGCAATGTATCGGTCTCTTGATACCCGACCACCGCGTGAATGATCGCGGTGGCCAGCGTGAGAATGGCGATATTACCTGCAAGAATTGTTCGAGGATTCATGCGCGCTTTAATCGTAAAGAATTAAGCAGAACGGAAATTGACGAGAAAGCCATCGCCCCTGCCGCGATAATCGGATTCAAGAAGCCAAGCGCCGCAAGCGGAATGCCCAGGGCATTATAAATGAATGCCCAAAAAAGATTTTGCTGAATCGCGGAGAATGTTTTTCGAGAAATGACAATGGCTTCAGGAATTTTCTTCGTTTCCCCTCCTACGAGCACAATCTGCCCGGATTCAATCGCGATATCCGTTCCTGTGCCCATCGCAATTCCGAGATCCGCTTGCGTGAGCGCCGGCGCGTCATTAATCCCATCGCCGACAAAAGCAACTTTCTGTCCTTTTTCTTGCGCGGCCTTCACGATATCCAATTTATCCTTCGGCAAGACCTCCGCATGCACTTCCGTAATTCCAACCTGCTTTGCAATCGCATTCGCCGTCGCTGTATTGTCGCCGGTAATCATCGCCACCTCTATTCCAAGTTTCCGCAGTGACTGTACCGCTTCCCCGGCATCCTTCTTCAGCGGATCCGCGATGGCGATAACCCCAATAATCCCCTTATTGCTTGAAACATAGACAACCGTTTTTCCTTGTTTCTCAAGAGTCTTGGCAGTTTCTTGTACCTTGTCTGATAATTCTGCGTCTGAAGCATAGCCGGGCTTTCCAACACGAATATCCGCGCCATCCACCTTTCCAAAAATACCCATGGCCGTCTCACTCTTCAAAGCAGTTGCTTTAGGAATAGTAATCTTTCTCGTTCTCGCCGCTTCAATAATAGCCGCCGCAAGCGGATGCTCCGACCCCTGCTCCACCGCCGCCGCATATGACAGCATTTCTTTTTCAGATGAGCCAAAGGTATGCATATCGGTCACCGCGGGACGACCCTGCGTGATCGTGCCGGTCTTGTCGAGCATCACCACATCAAGCTTTTTTGTACGTTCAAAGGCCTCGCCCGTTTTCACAAATATCCCGCCTTTTGCCGCGCGTCCCGTGCCAACGAGAATAGCTGTCGGCGTCGCAAGCCCAAGCGCGCAAGGGCAGGCAATCACAAGAACAGCCACCGCCGGAATCAATGCCGCCTCCAAATTACCGGTGATAAAGAACCAAGCCACAAAAGTCACAAGAGCAATCCCAATCACAATGGGAACAAAGATTGCGGAAATACGATCAGCAAGCTTTTGCACCGGCGCTTTTTCGGACTGTGCATTCTTTACCATCTCAACGATTTGCGCGAGCATGGATGACTCCGACGTTTTCGTCACACGCACATGCAGCACTCCGGTTTGATTCAATGTCGCTCCGAATACCTCTTCACCCGACGCCTTGCTGACGGGAATACTTTCCCCCGTAAGCATCGATTCATCGACTGAAGACTTCCCCTCCGTAATCATCCCGTCCATCGGTACTTTCTCGCCCGGCTTCACGAGAACAATATCGCCTACCTTGATATCCGCAATATCGACATCCTTGATACTCCCGTCCTTTTGCACGAGATGCGCCTGTTTCGCACCCAACTCCAGAAGCTTCTGTATCGCCTCTCCCGCACGACCTTTGCTCAAAGCTTCAAGATATCTCCCGATGAGAATCAATGCCGTGATAGCGGCGGCGGTTTCGAAATACACATGCCCGCCAATCATAAGCGACCACCAACTGAAAATAAGAGCCGCTAAAGTCCCCATGGAAATAAGGCTGTCCATATTCGCGGAGAACTTTTTCAATTGGATAAAGGCAATGCGATGAAAACCAAATCCTGGACCAAGAACAACGATCGTAGTAAGTACCGCCTCAATCAATTCTTTCGCCGGCAATCCCATGACATTGCCGGAAATCGGAATCATGAACATCGCGATAATGAGAACCGGCAATGCAAGAATGGTAGATTGAATCGCGAGCATTTTTGCCTTCTTGGCGTCGGAGGAGTGCTCATGACCGCCTCCATGATGCTCCATTTTTTCCGCACCGCTCTCTACTTCATACCCTTCCTTTTTAACCACTTCATGCAATTCATGCGCGGGCCGATCCGATTCAACGAATGCCTCTTCCATCGCATAATTCACGCTCGCCTTATGAACCCCAGGCAAATCTTTCAGTGCCCCCTCAATCCGCACCGCGCACGACGCGCAATGCATCCCTTTAATCTTGAATGTTTGTTTTTTCATATTACGAAGCTCTTGGTTGAACAATCATAGTCCCTCTCACCATACCCATGGAACAGCTGAATGTGTAGCGACCAGCTTTGGTTGGCGTAAATCGCACCGTATTGATCCCGGGTTTAATAAATGAATTCACTTTGAAGGCCGGAAGGATGAGCGTATTCGCGCACCCCATAAAATCCGCTCCGAAAATCGACCATTCTACCGGCACGCCCTCTTGCACGGTAAGCGTGCTCGGCGCATAGGTCGCATATTCCGTTACTTCCATTTGAATAAATTGCTTCCCATCGACAATATTTAGATTTTTTGCAATTGGAGCCGGTTTTGCAAACGCTATTTCCGGATTAATTCCAAGAAGCGTCAGCCCATTTAAGACATTGCTGAATCCAAGAACGAGAACGATAAGCCCGGCCGAATAGGTGATGCGTTGAAGCATTTTCCCACTCGCCGTTGCTGTCAGCCCGCCGATCCCAAGAAGTACCGGCATGGTTCCAAGTGCGAATACCGCCATCACCATTCCCGATTGAATGGGATTCCCGAGCGTTAATGCATAAAGCTGCATGGACTGGGTAAAGCCGCAGGGAAGAAAAAAGGTCATCGCTCCCAAAAAGATGGGCGCCTTCGGATCTTTCGATTCCGCCAAATCATGCACTTTATGTGCAAGCCATTTCGGCATCCCGACCACGGGAAAGGGAAAAATATTCAGGAGATTTATTCCAATCACCATCATGAGTACGGCGACAAGAATGACAAATACCCCATTCGCCGCCGGGCTTAATTGCACGGCACTCCCGATATATCCGATCCCCATCCCGAGAATGAAGAAACCTGTCACACGACCCACATTGAACAAAATATGCGGCCGTATTTTTTCTGCGCGAGTCATATTCTCTTGCTCTTTGGCGACCGCTCCCGCCACTGCGGCCACCAATCCGCCGACCACCGCCGTACAAGATGACACCGACGCGACAAGCCCCACAATCAATACTCCCACGAGACTTGCCGGCGCGGCGGATGACGGACTATATCGCAATACTCCAAAACGATCTAAGACGAGAT
>CBDULO010000069.1:0-4754 GCA_965368095.1 uncultured bacterium
CCGCAAGCTTTATGCATCAAATCTTCTTTATCTGCGAGAAGTATTTCACAAATATTGAATGTATCTTGAAGATCATTTTTTGAAATAAAAAATAATGTGGAAATAATGGCGATGCGCCGTTCCCATAGATTTTTGGATTTTGCCAGGTGATAAAGCATTGATCGGTCGCGTTCGAATAGATGCGCTCCAACGATTTTGTGTGCTGATGAATCAACGAGATCCCAATTATTTATCCGTTTCGCGTTCTTTTTATAAAACGCGAATATATTTTCTTTCGTCATCGTATCGCCTTTTTCATATTGGCGCACAAGAATGAGAAGAGAGAGGAGGCGCGCTTCATGCACGGGGGAGGATAAAAGTCTTTCCACTTCATTCATCGGCATGGTCGTGAATTGTTTTGCCACTTTACGAATATCGGGTACGCGAATGCCGTAGAATGTATCGCCTTCTCCATATTCGCCCGGACCCGTTTTAAAAAACCGGGCGCTTTGCTTGGCAATTTCTTTATTCGCAAGCCTTTTCAGTTCCTGTTCCGCTTTTTGTGCCGTTTGCGAGATGCTTGATTTTGATATTGATGATGCTGGCTTTTTCATATATCCGCTATTCAAAATGTCTCATGCAGGCTACTATAGCACCATGGGATTGAAATATAAGCCTTTCGAGACGCTTATTCCCGAATGGGAAGATGGTGAAAAAAAGAAAGATCAGTCTGAACGAGATACCTTGCCTCCGGAAAAGGGCCAAAATCTCGAACGGCAACCTTCTGCTCTTTCAGTGAGCAGTTGCGAACTCCTTCCAAATTCCGAGGGGCTGGTTGAGCGGCATATTGGGAAGACGCTCCTGGGAAGAGTGGATGCAAGCACGTCGATTGGCGGACCGCGTTCAAAATATGAAGTGAATGAAGATGGATTTGTGATTCACGCGAATGAACGAGAGCTTGGCGTGATTGTTTGTGATGGAGCGGGAGGTAGCGGGGAGGGCGCGCTTGCGACAAAAATCGCATCGGAGACCTTTCAAGAAAGCATGCATGAAGGGGATGATTTAATGGATGCTTTTGATGCGATTTCAGAGAATGTTTTAAGAGATGGAAATGGCGGGTATCTGGCCGCGTGCGCACTCCATGCGCTTAAGCGTCCGGATGGAGTTATTCGGGTGAATGTGGCGAATTCCGGCGATACAAAAATTTTGACCATAAGAGATGGGAAGCGGCTTGATGCGGGAACTACGACATTGCAAAATTTCGGGCAATCATCAGTGAAGGCCGGGCTTATCGAGCCGTGGAAATATTATACATATAAGCTGCAGAATCAGCTCACCGGGAGCTTGGGGGCCGGCAAAACGCCGGAACCGCCTGAGTTTCGTGCATTTGACCATCAAAAAGGCGATCAGTCGCTTCTTGCCGGCGATGGGCTATGGGATTTGATGAGTGAATATGAAATATTGCAGCTTGCACAAAAGTATCGAGGCAGGGAATTGCAGGAAAAAATATTTCAAACGGTATTTGATCGAAGCAATGCCGGAACTTTTGACATACAACATTCGCCGGATCATACAGTTCGGAAAACGCAGAATAAAGGCGATAATATTACGGTTGTGCTTATTGGGTGAGATATGAAACGCACGTCATATTTTCCTTCATGGAAAGGTATTTGGAGATATTTATTAGACCCACGCTCCAGGGCGCTCCCAAAAATTTTATTGGTTTTAGCGATCGCCTACCTTCTTTTTCCTTTTGATTTTGTGCCGGATATTGCGGCTATCGTAGGATGGCTTGACGATTTAGGCTTGAATATTCTTGCGCTTTGGTATGTACTGAAAACAGCAAAGACGCATGAGGATGCGCCTCGCATTAAAGAATAGTGATAAGAAAGAACGGTATGACAAAAGAGAAGCAAATCGCAGAAACGTTATTGGGTTTGGCGGATGTCCGGATTGATGGAGATCGGCCATGGGATATCAGCATTCTTGATGAGAGGTTTTATTCGCGTGTTTTACGCGATGGAAGTTTGGGTTTTGGAGAAAGCTATATGGACGGCTGGTGGGAGTCGGCGCAATTGGATGAGCTCGTCTCGCGCATCCTTGCGGCGGACTTGCATATACAGGTGCGTAATAATCCAAAATTGCTTCTTCATCTCGGGAAAGCTGTCGTCATGAATGCCGGATCGCGGAAGCGGGCGTATGAAATCGGTGAAAAGCATTATGATATCGGAAATGATTTATATGCACGCATGCTTGATAAAAGAATGGTGTATACATGCGGGTATTGGAAGGACGCGTCGACGCTCGATGAGGCGCAAGAAGCAAAGCTTGATCTAGTTTGTAGGAAAATCGGATTGAAGCCGGGTGAGAAGGTTTTGGATATTGGCTGCGGCTGGGGGAGTTTCGCGCAATATGCGGCGGAAAAATATGGCGCACATGTGACGGGTGTGACGGTTTCAAAGGAACAGGCGGAGCTTGCGCGCAAGCGATGCGGCGGACTTCCGGTTGAAATTCTTCTGCAAGATTATCGAGACGTGACGGGAACATTTGACCATGTCATTTCTCTCGGGATGTTTGAGCATGTTGGGTATAAGAACTATCGAACGTATATGAAGATGGTGAAGCGCGTTCTAAAACCGGACGGCCTTTTTCTTCTGCATACGATTGGCGGAAATACTTCCGGTACGACGACAGATCCGTGGATTGATAAATATATTTTTCCCGGGTCCATGCTTCCATCGGCAAAACAAATTGCCGCGACATCCGAAGGGTTATTTGTCTTGGAAGACTGGCATAATTTTGGAACGGATTATGATAAGACGTTGCTTGCCTGGTTTTCGAATATTGACGCGCATTGGCCGGAACTCAGCTCAAAATACGATACGCGCTTTTATCGCATGTGGAAGTATTACCTTCTTGCTTGCGCTGGTTCTTTTCGCTGTCGCTATAATCAGCTTTGGCAAGTCGTTCTTTCGCCAAATGGCGTGAAGGGCGGATATCAGTCGATACGTTAGCGCTTCCCGCCAAGATTTTCGATGCTCTCATCGAGATGTTCTCGGCGGTCAATTTCCGATAATTCCAAGATTGATTTTGAAACGGTCATGGGTCGCGGCACTTCTTCAAAAACGAAGCGGGTTTTTTCTCCGGCCGTTTGAATTTCCAAAAAGCCAAAATTTAAAACGGTATGTAAGAAGCCATTTATTTGAGCGGTCACATCTTGAATTCTATAGAGACGCAGTTCAGAGACGACGCGATTGAATAATCCGGTATGTTCGATATTGAGAATGCGCCGCGTAGTGACAACCCAAATATCCAGATAATAGTCCATGAACATTTGGAAGAGGATGAGCCAGGCAAAGAGAAAAATGAGAGAGGAAAGAATAATGATGGCCGGGAAGATCACGGGGTCTTTTACGATCGCCGGTTCATAGGTGAAGAGGTAGAAAAAGCCTATAATCGGAATGAGCACGACAAGAAGATAACCAAAAATAACCGGAAGCAGAGTAATGGGATGCCGGCGCAAAAAGTGTACGATTTTTTCACCCGGGACGGCATTTGGAAGGTGTTGAAGATCAAACATAGGTTTATAATTCAAATTCGGTGACGGATTGCGGCGATCCGAAAGAGCTGGCATTAAAAAGGCCGACATTTTTCGACCAGTCAACCTGGAGGAAATACACGCCTGAAGCAAAAATGACTAAAATACTCACGACAAGGAAGATGCCCGCGCTTACGGTTGTGAAGGGGCTTGATATGCCAAATCTGATATGCACGGCGATTGTTAGGATCGCAAATAATACAAAGATAGCTACAAGCACGAGCCAGGCGACTAAAAGGATGGACATCGAAATCATGGGTCCATTATAGCTCTTGAAGTCTAAGGCGTGAAGCCGAGGTGTTTGTAGGCATGCGTCGTGGCTATGCGGCCGCGCGGCGTGCGCGCGATGAGGCCTTGTTGGAGGAGGAATGGTTCAATCACTTCTTCGAGGGTATCCATTTCTTCCGCGGTAGCGGCGGCGAGCGTTCCGAGGCCGACGGGTCCGCCTTCGAATTTTTCAATAATCATAGAGAGCGTGCGCCGATCGCTCTCATCCAGGCCCAGGGGATCGATATTGAGAGAGGTGAGCGCTTCCTCCACAAGCGTGGGGTGAAGATTCCCATCCGCTTTTACTTCAGCATAATCTCTTACGCGTTTTAGGAGCCGATTCCCTACGCGCGGCGTGCGTCTTGCCCGACCGGCAATCATCGCGAGGGCGTCTCGTTCAGCGTGCATTTCAAGAATGCGCGCATTGCGATCGAGGATATCGGTCATTTCTTCCGGGAGATAAAAATCGAGGTGATACAGCACGCCAAAACGATCGCGCAAGGGAGCGGAGAGAAGGGAGAGGCGCGTTGTCGCGCCAATGAGAGTGAAGCGTTTTAAATCGAGTCGAACCGTGCGTGCCGTCGGTCCTTTTCCGATGACGATATCAAGGGCGAAATCTTCCATGGCCGGATACAGCACCTCTTCGATAGATCGATTCATCCGGTGAATTTCGTCGATAAATAGAATGTCGCCTTCTTCGAGATTTGTGAGAAACGCCGCGAGATCCCCGACGCGTTCGAGCGCCGGGCCGCTCGTAATTTTTAAATTCGCGCTCATCTCATGCGAGATGACATGGGCGAGCGTTGTTTTTCCCAAGCCCGGCGGCCCGTAAAGCAATACATGCTCGCATGGCTCTTTGCGTTTTTGCGCCGCTTCCAAAAAAATTTCAAGATTCTTTTTTATTTTGGAT
>CBDULO010000070.1:0-4711 GCA_965368095.1 uncultured bacterium
AAGAAAAAGGGTGATTTCGAACCGGAACAAGCCCGAAGCGTCGGGCGCTATACCCTGTTTCGCGTAGGTGATGGCTTTTTGGTCAAAAACCACATGGGCCAGCTCATCTGCGAGGGCGACAATTTCGAAGAAGGAGAAAAAATCCTTTCCGGAATGGCGCGCCACGAACAACCGTAAGAGCAGCTTCACAATAAAATCAAAGATCTCGTCGTCATCGTTTGGAGGCTCTATATAGGTCTCTAAGCAGCAGTCTTTGACGAGATCCTGCGGCCTAGAGCCTTACATTGAACCTCCGAATATATCCGGAGGTTTTTTGATACAGCCCAGCGTCGGCTCAAGACGCTTCTAAGCCATCTCCGAGCTTGCACAAGGCAAATCGGATGCGGGGCTAAGCGCCTCGTTAACAAAAACTTTATGTCACAGAACGACATTCAAGCGCCCGAGGACGCTTCCCCTGAATCCCAGTCAATTCTCGATGAGCTCGAGGCCGAAGGCCATCAAATCGAAGGCCGTGAGCCGAAAGAGCCGGAAAAGAAGGAAGAGGAGCCGACCGAGGAAAAGCCGAAAGGCGACGAATCGGAGGAACCAAAACCGAAGCCGGATGAAGAAAAGCCGGAGGATAAAGAGGAATCTGAAGAGCAGGAAGAAACGGAAGAAGAACCTCAAAAACAACCGCAAAAACGTGCGGCCAAATATGTTCCCGTCAAGAAGCACAACGAGGAGCGACACAAGCGTCAGGAAGCGGAGCGCCGAGCTGAAGAAGCCGAACGAGCCGCTGCTGAACTTCGTGAGCAACTCGAGGGTGCCGATGACAAGCCAAGCAAGCAGAACCTCGACGAAGTGAAAGAGGCGGCAACTAAGCTCGCTGAAAAGCATGGACTCGAGAAAGAATTCGTTGAAGAATTCGCGGAAACCATCGTGGGCATTGCTGAAAAACGCAACGTGCTCCCGAGCGAGATTTCCGAAAAACTCGCCTCGCTTGAGGCGGCCAAAGCCGAAGCGGAAGCCGAAAAAGCTGAGCTTCAGCAGGAGAAATACTTCGAGGATGAATTTACCGACCTGGTCAAAGGGTTCGGTCAAGACACCAAAGAAGGAGCTTACTTAGCTGAGCGGAAGGAGGAACTTAAGCAGCTCGCCTTTTCCGAAGGGAACGTCAACACCACATTGCGCAGGATTGCGCTGGAGTATCTCCATGACAATCCCCCGCCTGAGCCGGGCAAAAAAAGCGCAGAAGAGCCTTATGCCGGAAAGAAGCACGGTGAATCAAAGGTCATCGACTTCGTCGACATCACCGATGAAGACTTCGCCAAGATGTCTTACGATGAGATCGAAGAGTATGAGGCGTGGCGCGCGAAGAACGGCGTCAAGTGAGCAATGCAGGTGAGAGCTGACGTAGATAGACCGCTATGGCCAACTCTCTAACTCCAATGTCCCCGACATATTGGTCGAGGATCATGGGAAAAAAGCGGTATAAGAGCACGATTTCTCGTTCACTCGCATCTTACGAGGAACAGTCAACCCTCTCAAAGGGCTTGAAAGTAGATCGTCCCTACCGCTCTAACCTTCGCGTCTCCAATTACGTGAAGGGAACAGCTGCCACGGCGCAGGACCTCACTGCGACCAGTGACCAGCTTGAAATCACGCACCAGAAAACCATTCTGATGTACATCGACGATGTCGATAAGGTTCAGAACAAATGGGATGCCGCGAAAGAATGGGGTGAAGAAGCCGGGAAACGCCTCGCAATCGTCGAAGACGCATACTTCCTCTATGAGGTCGTGAACGCGAACAACACGCTCGATGACGGCGACTTCGGCGGAACCGACGGCGACCCGGTTGCTATCACCACGAACAACATCGCTTCGCTTTTCGCGAAGATCAATCGCCTGCTCGATACGCAGAACGCGGATATGGAGCGCCAAAACCGCTTCCTCGCGATCTCGCCGCAGGTTTGGGAAGTGCTTTGGTCGTACATCGCCGGCAAGGATACCTTGCTTGGTGATAAGACCGGTGAATTCGGCATGATGGGTAAATATGGAGCGCTTCAGCTCTACATGACCAATAACCTGACCGCTTCCGCGGTTTGGACCCCGGCCGATGATCCGTCCAACGGAGCCACGATCACGATCTCGGGCGTAACGTTCACGTTTGTCTCATCTATCGGAACGACTGCAGGCAATGTTCTCATTGCGGGAACAGTTGCCGGTACGCTCGACAACCTTGTCTCATTGATCAACAACCCAACGACAACCAACGCGAATCATGTCGGTTTTGCCGCCGGTTCTGATCTCGACATGGTGTCTGACATGGTCGCCGTTGATGGCACCACGAGCATCACCGTCTACCACAAAGGCGCCTCGTTCCTTACGGTTACGAGCTCCGAGTCCGCAGACGTGTGGTCAAAGAAGACTCAGCACATGCTCGCCGGTGTCAAAAAAGCCATCGACATGGTCGTTCAGAAGGAGCCGAGCCTCGGCCCCGAATCAATGGCCTCGACGGTTTCAGCCGGTAAGCGCGGTATGAACGTCATGCCGTTGGACCTCTTCGGTGTACACACCTTCAATCAAGGTAAAAACGAAATCGTCAACGTAAAGGTTGCTTCCGCTTCGTTCTAATTCGGCCCAAGTCTAAACCACTTGTAACAACAAGCCTATGAACGAAGAAACAAAGCAAAACCTGATGGTCGCGAGTGTCGTGGTTTCGGCCGTGGCACTCGTCGGCCTCGCCGGGCTTCAGGTGAGAAATGTCTTTAACCCGGCGCCGCAAACACAGCCGCAAGTTGTGCAACAGCCGCAGATCGTGGTTCCGCCTCCCAATGTCTATGTGGATGTCAAGGAATCACCAATATCCGTTGATCCTAAGAGCGACCGGCTCCTGGGCGGACTCATTCACAACATCCAAGAGTCTTTTGACGAAGGGATTGCCGTGGATGGAACCGAAGTGATCAGCGGCACTGGAAAAATCTCGGTGCTCGCGGGCCTCGATATCACAGGAAACGTGACCACGACCGGCCTGCTTACGAGCAGTGCGGAAGATTTTACGTCTGTAACAACCACGCAAACTCTTTGCTCCATCCGGAATACCACCGGAGCGGACCGCGTCTTAGCTGGTGCATTCCCCACTTTGGAGTTCTCGACGAGCTCCAATACCGGAGGAACTTACCATCTCACGATCTCTCAAAGTGCATCGGCCGGTGCAACCGGCACCGGGTCAGATCTCTATTACGAGAATCAGCTATCGGCACCGACAGATGGCGTTGCAAATCTCACGGCAACATCAACCGTCAGCGATACCGGGGACATTTGGTACGCGGGAAACTATATCAACTTCTTGATTGGCTCCCCTACCACAACACTCACAGGAACGTGCCGCGTGCCGTCCAGCTAGTGTTTTCCCCCGCTCCCTCATTTTTTGAGGGGGCGAGTTGAGAACATTATCTCTCAAGCCTATGCCAAAATCCTTCTTCATCTACATCGGAATCTCGATCGGAGTCATTGCTACCGCCGGGGTCCTAAGACTCACCGGCAACGAGCTCGTTCTTGGTGCCGTCCCGTCAAATAGCGGATTCATTGGAATCTACAACGCCACCACGACCGACCTCAGCCTACGCGACGGCTACGGGTCAGCTCTGGCAACGGACCAACATGGCCGGCTCGTAACATCATCAGGCGAATAACTTTATGAAAAACCCAACGCTACTCGACAAAACTTTGCCTCACGTAATTGGTTTTGCGCTCGTCATAGTCATGGCATTTATTGCGACGGCCTTTGTTTGGCGGTCCGAGCCGCAAAATCAAAATGTTCAGAGGGACCAAGAACCGGTGCTCGGTGCCGCGGCATCCAACGGAGATTTTCCTGGCATATTCAATTCAACCACGACCGACCTTGTCTTGCGCGATGGCTATGGCTCCGCCCTTGCTGTCGATCAACATGGGCGCGTGATTCTCTCCCCTTCTTCTACCGCCTCATTTGAATCGCTTACAATTACAGGCTCCGTCACATCAACCTTCGCAGGAGCCGTGAGCACCACAAATATCATTTTGGGCGATGGGGCATTAGCGGACTTGGCCCTCCGCTTCGGTTCTGATCCCGACAATGGAATCTATCGCCTCGGCACAAACAGCTGGCGTATTGTCGCAGGAGCAAGCGCGATGCTTGATTTCACGGGTGGGACTGGAATCACAGTACAGCAGAGCTTAATCGGTTCTCCCGCAGGCGCACGCAATATCGGTTCATCAAGCGGCCCTTTCGGAGACGGATTCTTTGCTGGAACGGTCAGCTCAACGGACGGAAACTTTTTGGGAACGGTTACATCGACAGACTATATAGTGAACGAAGATGGGCGGATTTTGCTTTACGGCAATGGGGCTGCTAATGCGCCTAATATCTGCTTTGAAGATGGAACGGACACCTGCAATGACGGATTCTATGGGCTTGGTACCGATTCCATAGGAGTAGCCGTAAACGGCAGTGAGGTCATTCGAATCCTTCCTGGGAGCATTCAGTTTTCTCAACCAGTTGTATCAAGAACAGACGGCGGCCAAAGTCTCGGGACAAGCTCTCTAAACTGGAATAACATCTTCGCGCTTGGTTACGTTTCCTCGACAAACTTAGGATCAGAAGACTCCACGGCGACGACTTCCACGAACAGATTTACAAATGACGGCCTCACAAAACGCACATGTCTTGAGATCGTAGACGCCGGAGGAAC
>CBDULO010000071.1:0-4565 GCA_965368095.1 uncultured bacterium
CTCGGAACGACGATTGCCCCGCCAAGCTTTGAGCTCACATTGAGCCCGGGCGAAAGCATTACAAAGACGATTGAAATTCAAAATAATTCAAGCGTAAGTCAGACCTACGACCTTTCAACCAATGGATTTACCGCGGTTGGAGAAGAGGGGGCGGCGGCATTCGTGCCGGCATCGGCAAATGACCTTTCAGGATGGTTGAGCTTCAACCCGCCGGAAAGTCTCGGTGTTCCCGCAAATAGCATGGAGAAGATTGATGTCACCATCACGGTTCCGGAAGACGCGTCTCCAGGAGGTCATTACGCGACAGTATTTGCGCTCACCCAGGCTTCAGATCTCGACACGACAGGTGTCGGCGTACAGCAGATGTTCGGAGTTAACTTCCTTGTTCGAATCGCCGGCAATATCATTGAGAATGCTTCCGTGGTTGAATTCTCAACGCCAAAAGGCCGCCTCGAACCGGGAGAAGAAATCGTATTCAATACACGCGTGAAGAACACGGGAAACGTGCACATCAAGCCAACGGGTGTTGTGGAAATCTATCGCGGGAATGCAAAGATTGACGAAATCGCTATCAATCCAACTGGAGGGAATATTCTTCCAAATAGCGTTCGACGATTTACCTCCAAGAGCATCAAGTATTTGCCGGCTGGTAAATACCGCGCAGGTCTCGTCCTTCAATACGGAGCATCCCAGGTGATCCAGGTGCCGCCGGTTGAGTTCGTGGTCGTGAACGAAAATCTTTTCGTCATGGTCGTGATCGCCTCGCTTATTATCCTCGCGATTATCCTCATTATCGCCCTCATGGTGAATCGAAGAAATCCGCAAGGACAAGTGACGAAAAACAAGAAATAACCAAGATCGGTTAGAAAAAACGGCACGCCATAGAGCGTGTCGTTTTTTAATGTTAAAATAAATACATCCCTGTGTGGAATCCATTTAAAAAAAAGCGCATTATGCGCGATATATATTCGGAGGAAAAAGCACTGCTCTATCAGGTGCGGAGCTTTTTCTTAGACGAACAGCATGCCGAAGAGCGCGCGCTTATTGCGGCGCGCGCGAAGCATATTGAAGAGCTATTGAAAAAGATCGCTCCGTGGAAGAAGTTGAAGCTTGGCGCATATGCGAAACGCATTACGATTGCCGTAGTGATCTATCTCTTATTCATGATTCCGGTCGGCCTTTATTTTCTGCGTGATTTCTATAGTCAGACTCAGCTGGTAAATAATACCGAAGGCATCGGTGAAAGAGTGGAGACGCAATATGTTCCGGTCACCACGGTAGACGTCATGTCTGGGAGCTTTGTACAGAGGAAGGTCAGATCCCAGCCGAAAGAGCTGGAAGTAAATCCTGGCCAGGGGATTGATGCCGGCATGGCGGTCGCGATCCTTGAAGGAACAGAAAACGGAACGATAGAAACTCTCTGGACGGCGCCGCGAGACGGAAAGCGCGTGCTATTAAGGCAGACGCAAGACGAGAAGCTCAATCCACTCAAGCCAAAGGAAGATCCGATTGTCTTAATAAGCGACCTGGATATTGTCGCGGCATCCGCCTTTAAGCGCTCCGATGGACATTTTGTTGTGGCGAGCGCGATCAATAATCCATCGCAACAAATCGTGCTCCAGATTTTTTCATCCGAATGGAAACCGGTCGGCCAGCGTATTTCGGTTGAGGCGAATAAAGTGAATGAATATGTAGGCGGAGTCCAAGTTTCGGAATGGGGCACGCGCATTGCTGTTGTGACGAGTATTATTCCGGGCGAGGAAGCATCCATTCTTGATGCGCATGAGCCCATGCTTCGTGTATTTGAAGCGGACTTATCGCTCGCCTATGAAGCGCCAATACGGATTGGTGGATTCCACACGGATATATTCGCGAAACTCATTACGCGAACCGAGCAAAATCGTTTTTATATTATTTCCAGCGGGAGACCGCTTATTGATGAAGGAAATGGCGAGCGCGGGAGTGAGCTATATGCATTTGAATTTGCGAGCGACGGCACGCCGGTAGAATACTTCAAGCTGACGAATAACGGGCGTCCGCATGATTTTTGGACATCCGGCACATGGTTTGATGAGAGAACGGGATATACCTATGTCACCAATCATCGCATCCCGGCGCCCGGCTTTTCTCATCCGGATTACTCGGTCAAATTCCCGAAAAATACCGCCACAAATTACGTGCATGTGCTTGATGAAAATCTGAATATGCTGGGAACGGTGAATATTGATGAAACGGGGAGCGAGGAAGGGAAGCCTTTCGGATTCACGCATACGCGCATTCATAAGGTGAATAATCGCATATACGCGCTTTACGATAAAATTATTAAAGACCGCGACGAAGGAACCGAGAGCCGCATACTCATTACAAGATATTTGGACATCACATTATAGTGATCGGGATTGACAAAAGCGAAAAAAAGCGCTACTCAAGAAACGTACATTTTACATGGAGCGGCGCGTGGAAAACGCAAGATCATGGTTTAGGCATATCCATGCTCTCATGGAGCAAGTTATCGGCGAGTTCATCGGTGAAATCGAAGAACGAAATAAGCTCTGCTCGATTACGCTCATCGGGCACGTGATTTTTCTGGAGCATGACGCGAAGAGTCGCTCAACGCTCTTCCAGTCACTCATCATGAGCGACGATTCCGAAGACGACAGTTTCTCCGGGATCGATATCCGCTTCGATGAACGCACGAGGGAATGGACTCGGCGTGTGAGGACGGATGAGGGATTTATTCCCGATATGCTTGTCGAGATGGCAAAGACGCTCGATATGGATATGAGAAACGAGGAGGTGATTACGGAAGAGGCGGCTATCGGGAATATCAAGCTTCTACTTAGCATGTATCGAGAAAAGTGCGGACTGTAAAGAAAGGGGAGAAGGATGAAAGAGGACGATCGGATCGAATATGTCATGACCCACACGGTAGAGAGGCTTCAGAAATGCGGCTTCAATATCTGGGACGCGCGCGTAGAGTATGACGAGACCGACGCAGGTGTTTCGGGACTCGTGGTGAACGCGCGAGATGTCATGCTGACAATCGGCGCGATCAAGTCGCGTGTCGGGAGCGTTCGTGTATTTCTCGATATCTGTCGTCTGATCGATGAGAACGAGCACTCCACGTCGATGCGTGTATCCCGCAATGTGGCGGAGGACGCATGGCATCTCGAGTTCTTGTCACAGAGTAAAGCTGATGGCGAGATCGTCAATCTCGGAGGGCGGTGCGGCCTCAGGAGAGCTGACGCGACCCGAGAGCTCTCAGACGATGAGATGATGCCGATCTTTCAGGAGATCGCCGACTACTTCATGAGCTAGCCCTCGCGGCGGCTCTCAATTCGAAAGCGTTTCGGTACTACCCGGAGCGCTTTTTTCATTCCTGCATTCATGATACATGTGAGCACACTATGCCAGTCCGACCTGGAGAAAAACATTTTACAACCGCGGTCTTTCTACTCACGAAAGAATTGCCAAAGCGCGTCTTGCTTTTACATCATAAAAAGTTTGATTTATGGATGCCGCCCGGGGGTCATGTCGATCAAGATGAAAATCCCTATCATTCAGCGCATCGCGAAGTTTTGGAAGAAACGGGGATCGATATTTGGCCACATACGCCTGATCCTTGGCCACGGGGCGAAGACGGTAAAGTAATAGCTTTCCCTCCCCCGGACTATTTTCTTGAGGAGGTTGTTCCACTGCATAAAGATGATCCGGAACATATCCATTTGGACCACGTCTATGTTTTTGAAATTCCACATACAAATCCCATATTAAATGCCGACGAGTCGCATGAAATTCAGTGGTATGAACAGAGCGACGCATTAGAGCTTAATCTATTTGAAGACGTACGAATGATCCTTCGTGAAATCATGTAATTCCAGGCGCTTGACGACCGAGGCGGACTTTTTTATAGTATTAGCACTCTCATCATAAGAGTGCCAAATCCATGGAAGATCGACTATTACAATTGCTCCAACTCATTGTTGAAGAGCATGTCGCAACCGCCGAGCCGGTAGCCTCCGGTCAGCTTCGTTCGCGCTATAAGCTCGATGTAAGTCCCGCCACCATTCGAAATTGGATGGGGGCATTGGATCGCGAGGGCTTCCTCATGCAGCCGTATACCTCGGGCGGGCGCGTGCCAACCGAAACGGGATACGCGACCTATGTCGAAAGCTGTTTGAAAGAAAAGCCGGCCAGCAAGCGGGAACAAAACGCTCTCGAAGCGGCGGCATCCGGCGCGAGAACAAAGGAAGATAAAATGAAGCGTCTGGCAAAAGCGCTTTCAGAACTTTCCGGACTCGCGTCCATCGTGGGATTCCATCCGGTCGATACTTTTTATACCGGACTCTCTCAGCTCTTCGCCCAACCGGAATTTCAGAATTGGCAACGCGTTGTCTCATTAACGGAAATTCTGGATCATTTGGACGACACGCTCGAAGATCTCCGAAAGGAAGCATTTCACACGCCCGTGATTCGTCTGGGAGAGGCATGTGCATTCGGCAGTATCTGCGGCTCGGTGCTCCTCACGACAAAAGACGGGATGATCGGACTCCTTGGGCCCATAC
>CBDULO010000072.1:0-4447 GCA_965368095.1 uncultured bacterium
GAGAGTGATTATTTGATTCGGGCGCCTCATCGGATCTTGTTGTCGGCTGGCTTTTTGGAGGAGCTTCAGTTTCTGAATATTCTTTTACTGTTGTTTCCACGGGATTTGAGGAGTTTGTGATTGGAGTTTTTTCCGCTTCGGTTATTTCAATATCTGCTGTGCCCGGCTCAGAATATGGCTCGACAGCGATATTCGCTTCCAAGGGCGTCGGCCCGCTTTCGCTCCATTCGCCCGTCTCATTCGGAAACCGCGACCATGAGCCGCCCTTGTCGGTGGCGTCATAGATGAGCCCATCCGCCAGTGAACCGTCCGAGCGCTTCAAGAGCACGGAGTCGCCGGTATTATTGAGTTTTGAGGAGGAGAGATTGATAAGCGCATATGGCTCGTTCAGCTCGATCTTTTCGAGGCTTGAGCTTGTGAATGTGAATACAGTTCCCGCGGCATCTTCAATTGTCCAGCCAATAAGTCTGGGCAGATTTTCTTTTGTGACTCCATGAAGCTCGATCCATTCCGGGCCTTCAAACGGAGCCGGATGAATTTCGTTCAAGAATATTTCGGGCGGGGGCAGGGGAGCGGGTGCAATTGTTAAGGTTGTAGTGGCAAATGTTCGGAAGGTAGTATCTGACGCGATGAGCTCAAAGGCGTATTCTCCCGGTGCATCGTATGTATGATTCGCGATTGATCCTGTCGCGCTCGATCCATCACCGAAATCCCATGCGTAATACACGATATCGCCATTTGGATCGGAGGATGAGCTTGCGTCAAAGTGAATTTCTTCTCCAGCCGCAAAGCTTCCGGTGATCTTTAGATGCACTTCAGGGAATTGTGGATTGGAGGCATTGGTTATTTGCGGGATTTCGATTTCTGATTCGCTTGCTTCTTCATGCGCTTCATCTTCCGATGCTGTTTCCGTGATCTCAGTTGTGCTTGTCGGCGTTTCGGTTGCTTGTTCAGGGTCTTCCGAGGGCGCCGGCGCCGGTTCTTCGGTTCCATTTTGTTCTTCATTTGGGCTATATGCACAGCCATCACAAAATCCCGGCGTGCCGAATGCTTCAATATCCGCATAGAAGTTCTGAGACGTTGTTGCGGTTTCCCAACTTTCGGCAAGCATGCCGTTTGTGGCAGGCATGATTCGAACCATGGACGCTTTTGGCGCTGTCGAGCCCGCCGGAGGTGCATTTCCATCGCCGGCTTCGTCAATAATAAATCCGGCCGGATCAATCAAAGCGATATATGATTTTGAATTTGAAAGCGATAGGCCGGTGGTCACGAGATCAGGCGAGACGGCATGCGCGGCATTTTCATGGTCCGTCTCATAATTTGCGATAAGAAAAATATCGTTTGGCGGGATGATATGCGTTTCATCGAAAAGCAGGCCATCTTCCGGTCCGATGCCGTCAAGCCAATAGCCGGCGAGCGGGATCGGCTGATCGCTTGTATTCCAAAGCTCAATCCACTCATCCGCATTTGAAAGAGGGGATCCTGCCCAGGCAACTTCACCAATGAGAATAGCTGGGAGTTCCTGAGCGTGAACGGGGCGGGTCGGTAGGAGTTGCCAGGTGAGCGCGGCAACCACAAAGCAACCCAGGATGCGACGTAGCATAGTGGGGAGATCTTGGTTCTGCGGAAGGCATCCGGCTAAGCTCCGAATCACCTATCTCGCATTCCCAAGTCTTTCCTCACCCCGTTCCATGAACCGCGCACCATGTCAAGAAGATAGAGGTGTGGTTGATGTAGATTCAAATGTGGATAAGCGAGGAAGGGATAGTAAAATCAGTCGCTTGACCGATGTTCGATTTCTGTTCTATTCTGTAGGTATATGGCACAGCAGCGTCTCACTCCAAAACAAAAAGAAGTGCTCGACTATATTGTTGAGTTTATTCAAGAGCAGGGCTATCCGCCGTCCTATCGTGAAATCGCGAGCGGACTTGATCTCGCTTCTCCCTCAACGGTGCACGCACATGTGCAAGCGCTTCGAGCGCGCGGATATCTTAAACAATCGCAAAATACCGGGAGTGGAAATCGTGAGCTTGAACCTACGGATAAGGCGGTGAAGTGGGGGAAAAGCGTGATTCTGCCATTAATCGGGCTTATTACTGCCGGGGAGCCGATTGAGGCCGTTTCTGAAGAGGAAACGATAGCCGTACCGGTTGATCTTGCGCCGAATTCATCAAATTCTTATGTGCTCCGCGTGCGGGGAGTTTCTATGATTGATGAGGGAATTATGGATGGAGATTATGTGGTTGTGGAACGAAATCCATCACCGAAAAATGGAGATGTTGTTGTCGCGCTTCTCGAAAATACCTATGCGACATTGAAAAAGTTTTATCGTGAAAAAAATCGCATTCGATTACAGCCGGCGAATAAAAGTTTGAAGCCCATTTATTGTTACGATCCATTGATTCAGGGAGTTGTGCGCGCGGTCATCCGTTCATTCGATTAATTCATTTCTAAAAATTTTCATTCACGTCTTTATTCAACTAAGTCTTGTTTTTTGATCTCAAAATTATGGTCTACTCACCCGTAAAAGAATCTGTCGACGTGCTTGTCGCTTTCCAAAAGAAAAAACCTAAGCCCATGATGTTTAAGTGGGGGAAGAAATACTATCAGATTGATAAAGTGAATTTAGTGCATACGGAGCGCGTGGGGCGTGAAAAGATTTATTACTTTTCCGTTTCAGATAAAACGCATGCATTTCGCTTGGCGTTTAATACGGAGAGTCTCGTCTGGCAATTAGAAGAAATGACCGTTCTCTAAGCAAAATGACTTCATCTGCTTTGTTGCGGATGCGCTTCGGCAACTCACCGTAGCTTGCCTACGCCTGCATTGCCGAAGCTTCCGCGTCGCGCAGCTAAAATCATTTTGTATAGAGAATGACCTTTAGTCTTTTGATCCTGTTATTTGCTTTGTATGAAACAAAAGATGGTTGCGCATGTAGACATGAATTCATATTTTGCCGCATGCGAACAGCAGGCGAATCCTTTTTTGAGAGGAAAACCGCTCGGCGTCTGTGCGTATTTGCATGAATATGGCTGTGTGATTGCCGCTTCGGTTGAGGCAAAGCGTTTTGGCATGAAGGTCGGCATGAAGGTGCGAGACGCGCGTGAAGCCGTGCCGCATGCTGTTTTCGTGCAAAATGATCCGGCGAAATATCGAAGCGTCACGGGGAGGATTTTTGAAATTCTTCATGAAGTGAGCGATGTGGTCGAGCATTATTCCATTGACGAAGCTTTTTTGGATGTCACGGAAATCTGTCGCAATGAAGCGGAGGCGGCATTTTTATTATCAAGGGCGAAGCGCCGCATCCAGTCAGAGATAGGAGCGTATCTCACGGCATCCGTGGGTATTGCGCCAACGCGTTTTTTAGCTAAATTTGGATCTGACTTTGAAAAGCCGGACGGCCTTGTCATTATCAATCACGAAAATCTAGATTCTTATCTCGCTCAATCAGAGCTTGAGGATTTATATGGAATTAATAAGCGGATGCGTCGGCGTTTTGAGCGGCTGGGTATTCGTACGCCGCTTGAACTGAAGCGATATCCGCCGGGGAATCTGATTCGCGTATTTGGGAAAGCGGGATATTTCTGGTGGTGCCATCTGCATGGAATTCCTTGCGAGCCGACAGCGAGAGAGACGCCGCAACCAAAGTCGATCGGGCATTCTTATTGCGTACCGAAGAAAGCGAATGAAGACGGTCTCATCGAAGATATTCTTATCAAGCTCATTGAACAAGCGGCGCAACGACTTCGAGCAAAGGCATTATTCTCCAGACTTCTATATGTCACGGTTGGTTTTCGCGAGGGAGGCTATGACTCGCGCCATTATAGATTTGAACGGGAAGAGCAAAATTCTTTTCTTTTTCAGCGCACGGCACTTTGTTTATTACGAGAGATGCGCCGGGAAGAGCCGGTGCGATTTTTGGCCGTGACTTTTACCGCTTTGACCGTTTCTACTCAGCAGCTTGCTTTTTCCATTGATCGCCGCGCGGAAGATGCGCATCCTCTTAGGCCGGAGCTTTGGGAGTCCGAGCAGGAAGTTTCGGTCATACGTTCTTTGGATGAGATACGAAATCGTTACGGAGATCGGTCAATCGTTTTCGGCCGCATGTTCGACGCGCAGGATGAAGCGCATGCCCCGGATCGAATTGGATATAGAAAAACAGTTTCCACGCAGCAAATCACTCGTCATGATCCGATCCAATACGAGCCAATGTGACATGATATACTTCGAATCATCTATGATGAATTCACATCGTCAATCAAAAAAGGGTGCGGGATCTGCAATCAAGCAATTTGTTTTATTCGTGAGCCTTGTATCAATGGCGGTTGTTTTTGTGTTTTTATCAGCAAAAAATACATTGATGAATGAGCGCGCTTTGTCGGATAAAGATATTCTTGAGTCGGTAGGGGAGCGGGTGGATCTTCCGGAAGGCCGACCATCTATACGC
>CBDULO010000073.1:0-4386 GCA_965368095.1 uncultured bacterium
CCAATCCATTCGAGCTGGGAACGAAGCTTCTGCAAACGCGCTGAAGCATCCGCATCCGGCGCTTTCGAGGACTTCGCGAGCACATCGAGCTCTTTCTTCAATTCCGGATGAAATTGATTTAATTCCTGAAGCAAGCCATCCCTTCTGGTTTCCACCCGTGCTTTTTCAACCGCAAAACTTGAGGCCTCGCGTTCAACCGCCGCCGCTTCTTCACGCTTTTTATTCATCAAATGCTGAAGGCTAAAAATCCGTTTTCGTTCATCTTCTTCTCCCTTGCTCCAATTGTCTATTTCACTCTGCGCCGCCTTCATTTTTTCATTGATCTCAACAATTGCCGCTGAAAGCGCCTCCAGTTTTTTCAATGACTTCTCATCTTTTGCCGGCTTCTTCATTTCAGGCGCGGGACGTTCTAATGCCTTTCCAAAAGATTCACTCAAATCAACCAGTTCTTTCGCGAGCTGTTGAATCTTCTTCACATCCGGCTTTTCACTCTCCACCAATACCAATAATTCCGCATGCTTCTTCTGGATACTCCCAACCGACGTAATAATTTTCGAAAGCGGCATCGGGGCCCAATCCTGACTCGCGCGCACCTCTGCGATCGCCGCCTCTTTCTCAATATCCAACTTTTGCCGCTCAAGCATTGAACGCTCATTGGAAAACTGACTTAACTTTTTTTGAAGATCGCCAAACCCCTTTGATTCCGTCTGCTTCTCAATACCTCCCAGCTCTTCTTCCAACTTTTTAAACTCCTTATTCAAAATGTCGCGCTTTTCGCTCACTTGCTTTTCCTTCACATCCAATCCGGCAAGCGCTCCCGAAAGTTCTTTCCATGCATGTCCATAATACTGACGTGAAAGTTCAGCAAGATCCTTCTCCAAAACATCCTTTTGCTCCAAGCGCTTCACCTGGCGCTCCAGCGTCCTCAATCGCGGCTCAATTTCACGAAGCAAGCCCTCGGTTTGAATGACATTCTTTTTTGACTCATCAATTTTATTCAGCGCTTTTTGTCGTTTGAGCTGAAAAGGCCGTAATCCAAACGCTTCATCAAAAAAATCTTTGCGCTCAACGGGGTTTGCGACAAGCACGCTATCAATCATCCCCTGACCGATCACGCTATAACTCCTTTGCCCGACGCCGCATTGCGCGAGGAGCAAAACAACATCCTGAAGCTTCGCGGGTTTTCGATTCACTTCATATTCTGAATTTCCCTCACGATACAATCGACGCGTAATCTCCACATGAGGAATATCAAGATCCGGATGCTTGTCCTCCGGCCCATCACTCTCAAGGGTAATAGTCACCTCAGCAAAGCCAGAGCGAGACTTCTTCTCAGAACCGGAAAAAATCACATCTTCGGATTTCTTCCCGCGAAGAAGCTTTAAACTTTGCTCACCCATCACCCAGCGAATCGCATCCGCAATATTCGATTTTCCAGATCCATTCGGCCCGACAATGGCCGTCATACCACGCTTTCCGGAAGGATCCAGATGAAATTCCAGGACGGTTTTCTGCGCAAAGGTCTTAAACCCCTGGATTTCAAGCCGTTTCAAATACATAAATCGCTCTCTATTCTAGCGATATTTCATCATGAAAGGAAGGGGGCGGCCAAAAGGACTAATCTTGACGAAATCAATATTTTCTGATAAAAAGACACGTCTCGTACAAGGGAGGAAATGTGGATTACGAGAATGATCCGTTCGCGAATTGTGCCTGGGTGCCGTTCGATGACATCGTGGAAGCACTCCGAGAGCTCGGGGTTCGCGACATGAGCCGCTACTTCTATTGCGTCTACCTCGAGAAGGGTGCGCTCACGACCGACATGCGTGATCTCCTCATGCGGACGGCCGTCGCCATGGCCTGCATGAAGAAGAGCTCCATGGACCTCAAAACCGACTGGTGCGAAGGGCGTCTCTCGACGCGGTTCAGCTTTGCATCCATGGACACGATCTCCGGCATCAAGTTCGAATGTGAGCTGGATGTCGAGGACAAGACGACGAAGGCTTCCTTCATCGTCACCACCAAGCTCCTTGATCAGTTCAAGGACGCCGCCTGGCTCAACGAGGGCGATGATTCGTTCGGAGCGAGCTACTTCAACTAGAACACCTGGCCGCTCCGACACTCCGTCGGGGCGGCCTTTTGCATTACGTAGACACTTGACGAAAAGGGCTAAAAACGCTAGTCTAACCTATTCCTATGACGGAATTTTCTAAGGTTTTTGAACAAATTATTGACGCACTCCGAAAGGCGGAGCGCGTGCTTGTGATTGCCGATCAGAGACCGGATGGCGATTGCGTCGGATCTTCGACCGCCCTCTATCAATGTCTGAAGCGAGAAGGAAAAAACGTCACCCTTTTTTATAATGGCGACCTCCCGAACCAATATCGCTTCGTCGATAGCTTTCATGATTTCGTAAATACACCGGAAGTCTTTGATGAAACATATGATGTGATCGTCACGGTTGATGGTGGCGACCTTGAACATCTTGGCATCGCTGAATTACTCCCTCGTGCACCAAAAGGCTATACCCTCATCAATATCGATCATCATTCAACCAATGATTTTTTTGGTGACTTGAATCTGGTCGACACGAATGCCTGCTCAACCTGCGAAGTCATCTATCGCATGTTCGAGCATTGCGGTATTCGCTTTGATGACAAAATAGCAACTTCCCTTTTAACCGGACTCTGTACCGATACCGGTCACTTTTCAAATCCCGCAACAAATTCCATTGGCCTGGAAGCTGCCGGGAAGCTTTGCCGTCATGGCGCGCGTCATACTGATATCTTGAAGCATCTCGTCACAAATAAAAGCATTCCCTCCGTAAAACTTCTCGGTCTCGCTTTGGAGCGCCTCCAATATAATGAAATGTTCGATATGGCGATGACATATTTCGTGAAAGAAGATTATGAAAAACTGGGCGCGAATGAAGAAGATGCGCGCGGCGTCGTGGAATTTTTGAATGCCACTTGCGGTCATGCAGATTCGATTATGCTCTTGAAAGATCCAAGAACCGGCACCATTAAAGGAACATTTCGCAGCTTAAATCGCGATATTTCAAAACTCGCCGAAAGCTTCGGCGGAGGTGGCCATAAAAAAGCCGCCGGATTCTCAATCCCCGGACGAATCGAAATCATCGACGGAAAAGCGTTGATCGTTGAAGCAAATTAAAACCCGCGACCAAGTAATGGTGGCGGGGTTTTTCAGGAGTGAGAATCTTCCAACCAATCGAGCACATCAAGAAGTTCTTCGCGCTGCTCTTTTGAGCGCAATGTTTTGTTGAAATCGGTTCCGATACGAGCAAGGTCTCGGGGCGCGAGTTCGTCCAGCCCAAGTCGCTGTATCACTTTTTCCGCTTCAGACTCCGTCCAGAGCGCCATGCTTTTGAACATCATGCCAATCGCGTGACCGAGCTCTTCCGGGAGAAGCAGCATAACCGCCATTACAGACAATGCACCCTTCCGTACACAGAGCCGAATGAGGAGAGACTGCGTTCTGACAGCGCGCGTCAGATGCTCATCGCTTTTTATACCGGCAAGCCGCTTGATCTGCTCCGCTGTTCTCGCATAAAGCTCAATATCCTCTTTGGTCACGAGCGCTCCAGGCAGAGAGTGCAACAGTTTTAAACCATGAAGTCAAATAAAAACCCGCTCCGGCTCGACTCCGATAGTTTTCGGAGGAGCGCGGAGCGGGCTTGAGGAGTTACGCCTTGCGGGCGAAGAGGAACCAGCCGTCGTGAGACTTGAAGCCATCGAGATGGATCGAACGAAGCTCGAGACTCTCATCCGACGTGTAGCAGATGAGCGGGAACATCTTGTTCAGCTCCTCCGGCTCGATCCACATGGTTCCGAGATCGAGAAGCGGTTCGCACTCCACGAGCGCGTCCCGGTACGTCCGCAGGAAGGTCATGACCTCCCACGGGAAGCACGGCCGGTAGCCGCGCTGATCCGCCCACCTCATCGCTTCGTTGTCGGTCATCCTGAAGCGCTTTGCCATGACGACCTGTTCGCCCACGATGCACTTCGGTTCGAGGAGCGAGCCACCCCAGCGGGCACCCGTGCTGAGTCCGTACTCGTTCCAGCAGTGGTTCCAGTAGTGGAACACCGATTCCATCTCGAGCGGGCTCGGGTGCCTGGAGTTTTCGTGATCGATCTCGATACGGAAGTAACGCGTTCGGCTCAGCATTTCTTCACCCGTACGCACGAAGTCCTTTGCCGCTTCGTCGTCGCCGAGGAGTCTCTTGAAGAGCTCCGGGGTGAGGCCGTTGCGGCCGAGTCGGTTGATGAACTCCACGGCCTGTCCGGCCGTGATTTTGGATGTGAGACCAGCCATTTCTGACCCGCCTTTCTTTTTTGTGACTGGCCCGGACCCCCAAGTATTTGGGAG
>CBDULO010000074.1:0-4363 GCA_965368095.1 uncultured bacterium
CTGGTAAGATATATGAAATAAAAGAGGCGCGAATCCCTTGCGGGAGACGCGCCTTATAAGTTCTGAAATGTACATGAGGATGAGCCGATTCTCACCGCTTGTGCTTGCCCTTTTTGGGAAGGGCCGGCGGGCGAACGAGGGGCTTGTCTTCCGACAGCTCCTCCTCGATCTTGAGCGGGTTCTCGACGATGGCCGTCTTGTCTTCGTCTTCCTCCTCGTCGAGGTCGCCATCGAGAAGGAGCACTTCGCCGGGCGGAACGCTTTCGTTCGAAGAGGTCGTGATCTCGATTTCCGGATCACCCTCTTCGTCGTCGGAATCGTTCTCTCCTTCCTTGGGCGGGAGAACCGAGTCGAGTGCCTCCGGAGGAATGCCGCTAAGCGGCTCTTCCTTCAGTTCGGCGCTCGTCTCTTCCGACGTCGTTGCGGGCGGCTCCTCCCACCCGAAACGTTCGGCGGCCGACTTCGGAACGGCGTAGAGGACGTCGAGCGGCAAGTGCTCGGCGAGCACGCTGGGCTTGGCTACCTCCGCGAGCACGTCCGCCGAAAAGGCGACGCCGCCGATCATGTTCTGAGCCGGCGATGAAGCGTCGCTATTCCTCTTCGAACCGTCGGCCCGAAGGCGGGCGAGACGGATGATCTCGACGAGCACCTCCTTCGGGAGATGCTCCACGTAGTTCTCGAATGTGACGGCGGATTCGATAGCCTTCAGGCTTTCGACCCGCGAACCGTCGAGCTCTTCCTCGACGTATCGCTCGAGCGCTTCGGACATGAGGGCTCGGTGCGAAGCCGTGTCCTTATCAGGCCACGCCTTCTCGTGGATCGTCCGCCAGATCTCCTTCCGATCCTGCTTGCGCACGAGTTCGGATGGCGTCACCGTGGTGAAGATGATGTCGGCGCTGATGTCGCGCTTCTCGAGAGCGACCTTCACGAGCGTGATGCACGTGGCGAGGTCGAGACTCTCGGCGGTCTTCTTGCCGAAGCCGGAGAAGCAGCGGATGATGAGCTTTCCGCGCGACTCGGGTTCGTCCTTGTAGCCCTCGAAAAGCACCTCCGGAGGAAAGGATTTCAGCAAATCCTTATTCGAGATCACGCCCGCGTTACGGGCGCTCTCGATATAGCTCGCGAGCCACCGATCTTCCTTCTGCGTGAGCGAGGAAGCCTCGCTGTTTCCATTCTCGGTTTCATCGCCCTTTTCGCGCATGATAGGTCCTTTCTCTGCTATGAGACTGTGGTTAAAGAGCTGAGGCGAACATGACATAAAAAAGGCTATTTGTCCAGGGGTAAGCAAAGCCCGCCATTGAGTGTGGCGGGCAGGCGGCGAAGATCAGTCATGCTTTTCAAATTGCCGATAAAAGGCCTCTTCATCATCCTCGTCTTCATCGATTGATTTATCGCTTTCAAGGAGGGAATCCTCTTCGAGAAAAATGATGTCGTCTTCCTCTCCGGAGAGGTCGATTACCCCTTCTTCGTCGATTTTTTTACCGGGCGGCTTGAATACCATGGCGGCTTTCTTGCCCGGGGGAGGAATGGTCGCCGGAGGCGGAGCGTTCGGAAGCGGTTTTTCTTCAGACAGCATGATGCTGTCGAACATATCATCGATGACATCGCCATGTTCGGCAACGGCGGCGCCAACCTCGCTCAAGTTCGTGCTTCCTGAAATGGAGACGGACATCTCGAGTCTGCGCGCTTCTTTTTCATCAAGCTCTTCGATCTCCAGAACGAGATCGTCGTCCTCATCTTCTTTTGTGGGATCCATGATTTATCCCTCCAATGCGCAAGACCGAGCTTACAAAATTGAGCTATTTTGTCAATGGGAACAGGAAATAAAAACATCCGGCCGGAAGCCGAATGGTTTTATTCAGAGCGGGACGATAAGCCGAGTTCTGTCCCTCGCGAATCCGCGAAGTGATGACCATCTCTCTGGGCGAAGCGTTGCCGCGTCGCTCAAGCGAACTACCATTTCTCAAAAGAGAATCTGTTCTTGCACCGGAGAGGGTTTACCGCGCTCCGCTGTTACCAACGGAGGAGCTATGTGGCAGGCGAACCCACCTCATAACACGTTTCACCTTTCACCTCGCAAGCGAGGCTAGTATTGTCTCTGTGGCACTTTCCCTAGGTTTACGAGTTCCATCGATGAAGGGATTTTCATCCCGGATTTCGAAGTGAAAAACATGGGCTTCATCGATAAGAGGGTCTCGCTATATCCTGGCGGCCGTTAGCCGCTCTCGCTTTCCCTCATATTGCTATGAGTTCGGTGCTCGGACTTTCCTCCCTCGCACAAAGACGTGCAAAGGCGATCATCTGTCGCGCCCTGAGCCGGTAAGTTAGCAAAAAAAGAGCGATTTGTCAATCCTCGGTTCATTTTTTCTTCGCTCATGAAATGCTACAATCATTCTATGAAAAAGTGGCTTCCCGTATTCATCCTTTTTTTAGCCATTTTGGGTGGAATTTGGTTTTGGTCGCTTGGAGCGCTTCCGGAGGTGGAGCCGTCGGGAGCGGTATTAAAAGAATTCGCGGGAGACGTGACGGTGAAGCATCCCGGTGAAGAGGCGTTCAGAAAAGCGAGTCTTGAAACGGAATTGGAAAACGGCGCTATTGTAAAAACAGGGGCCTTTTCGAAGGCGATCATTGATTTTTACGGACAAGCGGAAACGGAATTGGGAGAAGAAAGCGAGCTTCTGATTGAACAGACGGAACTGAGTGAAGAAAATCAAAGTCCGATTATTCATTTGAATCTTCTTTCCGGACGTATATGGTCCCGGGTGGTTTCCATTCTTGATCTGGAAGGGGAGTTTCAAGCGGGGACATCTGATGTTGTCGCCACGGTTCGAGGGACGTCCTTTGATTTAGCGATCGACGCGGGAGGGACCACGCTTTGGGTCGCGGATTCCGTGGTTGAAACACATAGCGACAACATATCTTTTGTGCCGGAAAACCGCATGCTGCGTTTTCAGAACGGACAGCGAACCGGTGAGATGGAGCGTCTGACGGATCAAGCGAAAAAAACCGAGTGGTTTACAAGAAACAGTGAAAGAGATGAGGGGTTTTATGAGGAAATGCAAGCCCGGCTATTGAAGCAGGTTGGAGGAGATCGGCTTTCCGCCCCCGGGATTTTTAGAGATATCACAAGAGGATCCGAAACTTTGCGAACATCATTGAGTAATGAAAGCGAGCGGGAGCAATTAATGACAAGGTATCTCCTTCGACGCTTTGCGGTAATTCAGAATCAAATGAAGGCAGATCGTTTGGGGAGTGCGCAAAGAGCATTTTCAAAATTACGCCAGGATTTGCTAAAAGCAAAAGATGGATCACCTGCGCAGGCAAGAGCCGCGAGAAAAGCGCTGATGCTCGGGGTGCGCCTCTTTCATCCTGTCGATCCCACGAATGAAGCGTATTCTTTGAAGCAGCAAATTGAAGAATTATTGATTGAGATGAGTCCAAATGAAAATCAGGCCATGATGATGCGGCTGATGTTTGTCCAGTCGCGGCTGTCTGAAGCGAGAAAGGCGCTTCTTTCAAATCGACTCGATGCATCCGGTCAGATTCTTGAGCTGGCAAAACAGTCGCATGGAAATGTTGCTCGCGAGATGGAGTTGATGGATCAGGGGAGTGATTCTATGGAGAAACTAAGAAGCGTCATGCATGCGATTGAAGTTCGTATGACGCATTTTGAAGAAGCGCTCGAAGAGGCGAGGCAGGTGGTTCCCGTCAGAGAGATTGAGCTGTTTGGTGAAGCGGACGAAACGGCGAACTCACCAGAATTCACCGGCCCCCGCTGTACGGATTTGCATATACGAGCCATCCCTCCTTTCATTGGCATAGGTGAAACGGCAAATATATCGGTGCAGGCCGTATTGGAAAATGGAGAAATTATTGATGTGAGCAAAGACGCGCTTATTGTATTGACGGGAGACATCGCCGCTATTTCAGGAACGACAGTGACGGGGGAAAAAGCGGGGAGCGGAAGCGTACAGGTGACCTATAATTGCCAGGGAGAGTCGATTGCGAGACAGGGGGCCATCACCGTCACTTCAGTTGTCACCGTGGAAGGGATTATTATTCGTCCAAGCGCGATTCAGATTGATACATTGCAGGAGATTGCATTGAAAGCGGATCTGCTTTATTCAAATGGCCAGAAAAAAGAAGTGACACAAGGCGCGGTCTTTACCAATCTCACGCCGCAATTTGGATTCATCGCGGAAAATCGATTTGTGGCGGGACAAACCGAGGGCGTGGCTCGCGTGCAGGTTCGATATACGGAGAATGGCCAGACATATTCCGCGATCGCTAATATTACCATCCAGGAATTACTTCCATAATATGCAGTTGTTTCATAAGCGGTTATCTCTTGGAATCGGAATCG
>CBDULO010000075.1:0-4306 GCA_965368095.1 uncultured bacterium
CTCTTCAATTTCTATGTACGCGCCTCCTTACGTCTTCCTTTTCACGATACGCAATGCGGCTTCAAGGTGTTTCGAAAAGCGCTTGCGCCGCTTATTGCAGAAATCGAATCGGATGGCTGGGCTTTCGATGTTGAACTCTTGTCCCGAGCAAGGCGAGCGGGATTTCGGCTCCATGAAATTCCGGTTGAATGGCGGCACCATCCGGAAAGCCGAGTCAAACTTTCTGACGCCTTTCGCATTTTTCGCGAGTTGAAAAGAATACAGAAACGTATTACGCTTCCGCCGTCATAGACAGTCCGCGCCGGGATGGCGGAACTGGTAGACGCGCTGGCTTCAGGTGCCAGTGGGAGCAATCCTGTGGAGGTTCGAGTCCTCTTCCCGGCACCATAATGAAAGCCTCGTCATCTGACGGGGTTTTTATTATCTATATCGAGCGGACTGAACAGGAGGGTTGACGAAATCGCAAAATCCTGCTAAGTCTAAACGTCGGCCTTTCGAAAGGAAAAGAGATGCTCGATCGATTTGCGGAGATCATGAAGCGCATGGTTCCGAACGTATTCGTGAACCCCAAGAAAATTATCGGCAACTGCCTGTATTGCGGAAAGCCCGTTCAATACAAGAGCGGGTCAAACTTCTTCTTCGAGGAAACGGCGCATTTCGACTGCCGTCGGATCGCACGCGAGGCGGAGCACACGCCGCTTCTGATCCAGTGGTCGTATCTCGAGATCGCTCGAGTGATGCACCGTTACGTGCCGGACCTCTACCTCGAGCTGGAAGACGAACTCGTCCCATTCATCGAAAACAAGGAACCGACCGCGGAAGACCTTTGCCGGCTGATCGCCTTCATCCTGATCGCCGCGGAAAGCAGCGAGCATGTAAGCGAGTTCGGACGCCGCGCGCTCAACAAGCATCTCGGAGATATCCGAAAGCCCTATCTCGCTTCCGCCAACTGAACAAAAACCCTGTCAATCTGACAGGGTTTTTCTCGTTCTAGGCTTTGTTTATGCGGCTTCGCGTCCTTCGAGGCGCTTAATCATACCGAGATTCAGCTCAATTTCTTGAAGCTTGGCACGCTGATCCTTCAGCGCCTCATACTGATCTTCCATATACCCCTGCAATACGGGGGCATCCTTCGTGATAAAGCCGAAGGCCATGTGCCGCAATTCCGGCCGCTTGGCGTCTTCAGCCAAACGAACATTCGTATTGATCTCGTCAATAATATCGCTGATGATCCCTTCGGTGATTTCCGCCTCTTCTCTGAGCTCCGTTTCCTGCTTCAGCCACTTTGAAGCATCGGCCTTGATCTCTTCTTCGGCTGTGTCGAGATCCGCGTCCGACATGAGCTCGTCATATACCTCCGGCTTCGGGATCAAAAGCTCTTCTCCCTTTCCGATGGCCTTAAATGATTCCGTGACATTCGGTGAAATGTGGTCTCGATGAAGCTTCAGCAATCCATCATGCTTGTCATGAAGCGCTTTGATTCGCATTTTCGTCTCCTTGCTCACGATGCCGCCCATGGAATGAATTTCCTTGGCGAGCGCTTCTTCATGAGAAAGCTTATCGCTCACATCTTTTAACCGTTCGCCGATGCCTTCCAGCAATTCGCTGACCGTCATCATTTCCCTCTCTTCGAGCTCTTCGATGTCGGCATCATTCAATTCCGTCACTTCAGCATACTCAGCTTTCAGGTCCATAAGCATTTTATGGCGTTCATCAGCCGAGCGAGCCTTCTTGGTCCAGGCCTCTCGCTTCTTGCGTTCTTGATCGCGTTTTTGCGATGCTTCAATCGCTTCATCAAACATGTCGCGCTCCTGCTTTGGCATAAGAATTGTCTAAAGTTAGTGAAATTATGCTCATATGGTAACAGTTTTTCGGCGTTTTGTCAATGTGTCTTTTTTGATGAATCCCTATTTTACTCAATACTTGCAAGGATTGACGAAAGAAAAAAACTCTGCTAGCCTTTATGCGTTGAACGATTCTCGTGAATGGCTTGAGCCGGGTTCGAGCGCTTACGAAAGTCGTAACAAAAAAACAGTAAGCAGAGCACATTATTTTTCTGTTTTGCATACTACAATCTTAAATAAGTAAACAACATTTATACAGTTATGGAAGCAATGAAAAAGCGGCCCAGCGGTCGCTCATCTTCCCCGTCAAATCGTGGAACCGGTGCGTCAAAAAAGACCACCCGATCCACCACTGGCGGAGATACACGTCCTGCGGTAAAAAAATCTGCCGGACAAACAAAGCGGCCCGTTAAAAAAACCACAAAACCATCTTCCGATTTTGATCCAAAGATGAGTTTGAAACAGGGCTTTGCAAAAGAAGAAGGACCGAAGAAACCAAAAAGACGCGGTCCAAGCGATAAGCATGAAGTGAAGCGTAAAAATCGCGGTCAACGCTCTCGAAGCGGAGGCGCCTTTGAATCGCTCCCTCGCACACATACATTCAAAAACAAACCAACCTTGAGAACAGGATCTGATAAAGATACTCTTGTTCCGGAAGGTGAGCGCTTGAAGGTGACCGTGCTTGGCGGGAATGAAGAAGTTGGTCGAAATATGACCATGCTCGAATTCGGAGATGACATCATCTTGATCGATATGGGCCTCCAATTCCCGGACGAAGATATGCCGGGAGTCGATTACCTTATTCCGAATGTTTCTAGTCTTAGAGGCAAGGAAAAAAATATCCGCGGGGTCATTATTACCCATGCTCACTATGATCATATTGGCGGCATTCCGCATTTGATGCCTATCCTCGGAAATCCTCCGCTTTTCGCAACGGATTTAACCTGCGGCATTATCGCGAAACGACAAGAAGATCATCGTGATAAACCACAATTGAATCTCTTCTCCGTGAAAGCTGATGACGTGCTTCAGCTCGGGGTATTCAAAGTGGAATTCTTTGGTGTCGCGCACTCCATTCCGTCTTCGATGGGCGTGGTTGTGAATACGCCATGCGGCATTGTCGTGCATACGGGTGATTTTAAGCTTGATCCGGGTCCGGGCAGTCAAAGCGTCCAAGAAACGGAAAAGATTAAAGCCCTCGGCGACCGAAATGTGCTCGCGCTTATGGTTGATTCAACCAATGCGTCGAAGCCCGGGAAGCAGATGGCGGAAATCGAGATTCAGAATAATATTGATGAAATTATCAAGAACGCGGAAGGCCGAATTATTATCGGTACCTTCGCGTCCATGATCGCGCGTGTCCAGCAGATTATTAAGGCCTGTGAAAGACAGGGCCGCAAAGTCTGCGTCCAAGGATTCAGCATGAAATCAAATACCATGATTGCTCAACAGCTCGGGTATTTAGAGGTGAAAAAAGGCACCCTTATTGATGTGAAAGAACTCGATAAATATCCGCGCAATAAAACCGCGGTCATTTGTACTGGAGCGCAAGGGGAAGAGCGCGCCGTATTGATGCGCGTCGCGAATCATGAGCACCCGCATATCAAATTGGAACCGGGTGATACCATCGTCTTCTCATCTTCGGTGATTCCGGGGAATGAAAGATCCGTTCAGCGCGTCAAAGATACGCTCTATCGCGAAGGCGCGAATGTCATTCATTATAAAATGATGGACGTGCATGCCGGTGGCCACGCGCAGCAAGATGATCTCGCCGAAATGCATGCCATGATCAAACCGAAATATATTATTCCGATTGAAGGGCATTATGCGTTCTTGAAGGAGCATGAAAAAGTGGCGATCAAAAATGGATTCAATCCGGATAATATTTTTGTCGCGGACAATGGCCAAATCATTGAATTCGATCAAAAAGGAAATGGCCGCCTCACCAATAGAAAGGTTGATACAAGCTATGTCTTCGTTGATGGACTTGGTGTCGGAAATACGAATCATATTGTGCTTCGCGATCGTCAGCAGCTCGCCGGAGACGGCGTCGTAATCGTTGTCGCCGTGCTTGATGGAAAAACCGGGAAAGCCGCGGCTCTTCCAGACATTATTTCTCGCGGATTTGTCTTTATGAAAGAACGTCGCGATCTTATTTCAGATACGCGTCACAAAGCGGCAAGTATTTTGCGAGATAAAAATCCGAAGTCAAAACCGGATGGGGCCTATTTGAAGGAAAAGCTTCGCAATGATCTCGGGGACTTCCTCTATAAAAAGACGGAGCTTCGTCCAATGATCATTCCGGTGATTATTGAAGTGTAAGATAGAAACCAAAAACGGGGCATATGCTCCGTTTTTTGTTTTCCCTCCTGCCTTGCCCCTCTTCTCCCGCTCCATTATCCTGTTTCTATGAAAGATATCGTGTTTTCCGGCATTCAGCCGACAAGCCAGCTGCATTTAGG
>CBDULO010000076.1:0-4282 GCA_965368095.1 uncultured bacterium
GCAATACCCCCCTCTTCCCAGGAGCCAGGTTCGCGCGAAATGACAACAATATCCAATTGTGCACCTTGATCACGTAGAAGCTTCCAGCGCTTTGAAGTCGCTGAATCTGGATGAATTCCGGCACCGTCACGACTAATCATCAATACGCGCATAGGCTTTGAGTACATTAAATATTTCTTGAGCGAAATGAGTAAAGCTTTTATTTTTTACTTTTGCCATGTGTTGAATAGGTTGAGAAAGTTCTAAACACCATTTCAACTCATCATTCCACGGAAGAAGCGTGACCTGTTCCGGGTATTGTTCTTTCGTTTCAATATTACCGGCTTTATCACTCAAAAAACATGGCAAGCCAAAGGACACCGCCTCTGCAACGACAAAAGGATATCCTTCATAAGAACTTGCAAGAACAAAAGCGTCGGCATCCAAATACCAGGAAGCGAGGAGATCACGAGAAACGCGTCCAAGAAAAATCACGCGCGAAGTAATACCAAGCTCATCAGCGAAACATTTCCACGCTTGCAATTGAGGTCCATCTCCCGCAAGGACAAGTACATACGCGTCATCAAGCTTTGCAAAAACACGCAATAAAAAATCAAAGCGCTTCCAAGGAACGGCGCGTGCGACACAAAGGAATATTTTTTTATTCTGTAATCCACGCACCTCTCGCGGATGATCCGGAGCAATTCGTAAAAAAGGATTCACGGTATTCAAAATCACATGGATGTTTTTCGCAGACACGTTCCAAGAACACACAATCTTTTTCAAATATTGACTGGGCGTCACAATCGCTTGCGCATGCCGAGCAACCCAACGTTCAATCGCTTCAAGAACAAATATTTTTCCATGATGACGATGCTTTACAAAATCATCCAAGAGCTCCGTTGAATGGGGGTTCTGGCGGAAAATTTCCCAAGCATAATCCCCAGGCACACGTAGCACGCGAGGAACCCCTCTCGCGATACCGGCGATCGTTGCGGGAAGCCCTTCCGAGACGGCGCCCTGAATCAACATAACATCCGCATTACGAAGACACTTCCATGTGTAATAACAAAAGAAAAAATAGCGAAACACGATATAATATGACCGTGAAACGCGCGCAACATCAACATCATCCCCCTCTCCATATGTGACAATTTTCACGTTATGCCCCGCTTCACGCCACGTTTTTGCAAGAGAATAACTAAGACTTGCCGGCCCTCCAATATCCGGAGGATAAATTCCTGTCGCAATCACAATGTTCATAGTCTTTCAGCAGTAATAACGGTCGAACCGCACACAGCGTCCAATTGTGAGGCGGAAAGTGATGCATTCAATGCATTTTCGAAGACCTGCCAAGCAACAATAACAGACTCATCCATGAGATCTTTGCCGTATGCCTTCGTAAAATGTTTCATTTGTTCAATATTATGTTTACGAACATCTAACACGCGCATACCAAGACGCTCCAACAACAAAATCACAGCACGATCCGACACATGTTTCATATACAACTGTTCATAGCCAAGTCTGGCAAGCAATTGCCCAAGAGGAATCATGATTTTTTCCTTCAAACGCGTTGAACGAAAATGTCCCGAGTCATAATTGATATAAGCATACCCCCCTTGCTTTAGCAGAGAAAAAAGAACCTGTAAAAACTGATCGATACGCACAACATGTTCCAATGAAGAAAGCGTCGTAACAATGTCAAAACCATGTTTTTCCACCTGAAGTTTTTGAACATCCGCCAGTTGAAAAGATGCATTAGAAACATCTCGAAATAACTCTTGAGCTGTGGAAATCGAAACGGGATTGAAGTCATAACCAATATAAGTGACATGTGGATGAGCAATTAAAAACTGTTTCCACACCGCACCAGTACCACAAGCAAGATCACAGATACGTAACTTTTGAGCCGTGACTCGTTGAGAAATTTGTTGCAAAATCCAGTCTTTTGCAGAATTATTATAGGCGTATATCATACAAATATTTCTTCACACATGCGTTTTGCAATACGCTCCCAATCATATTTTTGCTTCACGAGAGCAGACGCTTGTTCAATAATGCGTGCGCGTAAAACAGCATCTTCTTCAAGTTTACGCACAGCCCGAGCGATGGATTCTGGAGAATCAACTTCACAACCAAGTCCCGTTTCCCCATCCAAAAGAAAATCAGGAATCCCGCCAACCATAGTGCCAATAACAGGAATACCGCATGCCATCGCCTCGAGAAACGCATTTCCCAAACCCTCGGATCGAGACGGACGAATGAAAATATTAGAGGCTTGAAGAAAGGATGGCAAATCCTTATGCGGAACACTTCCAAAAAAGTGAATGCGAGAGGACACGCCTTCTTCTTCTGAAAGTTTCTTGAGCATCCCTTCATCCTCTCCTGAGCCAAGCACAAGAAACTTGTATTTCTCTGGCAATCCGCCCATAGCACGAACCACATCATCAATGGCATTTTTTTGCGACAACCGAGAAGCCGTCACAAGGACAATATCATTCGATTGGCAATGAAAGCGTTCACGAATACGACTTCTCTCATCTTCTGAAATGTGTTTTGTAAACAATACAATATCAACTCCATTTGGGATAATCACTGGTTCTGATTTGACCCCCATATTCTTTCCCCACTTCCCAAGAAAACGACTGATCGCATGAACACGATCCGCTTGAGCAAATATCTTTTTACGAAGCCCATTAAACAGACCAGCATTTTTCTCATATCGCTCGACGGGATCCCCTTCCTGAAGCGTCAAAACAAATTTCAATTTCGGACGAAGCCAAGAAAGGAAAAGAGCTGCAAATCCACCGTAACTCGCCATAACAGACCAGATGATTGTCCCCTCATCCTTTGAGCACCGCCAAGCAATAATCGGCGCAAGAAGTGGAAAAAGAAACTTATCCCACGAATATCCGAAACCGACACGATGCACCATAACATTGCCAACCCTCTCTTTTTTTGCAGTCTCCCGTCTCATCTTGGCGCAAAAAAGATGAAATTCAATATCAGTCAGACGATCAGTCACTTCTTTGATGGCCACTTCTGCTCCCCCCACCATTGGGAAGTAAGCTGTTGTAAAAATTAGTATCCTCATACTATGCGCTTGAAATGTTCAACTGTCTTCTGAAGCCCTTCTCGCACGCTCACTGTCGGCTCCCATCCCAGCCGTTCTTTCGCCAAAGAAATATCCGGTTTGCGACGCTTCGGATCATTTGCGACTTCAGGAAGATGCGCGATCTTTGATGAAGAGCCCGTTAATTCAATAATAATTTCAGCCAGTTCTTTAATTGTATATTCTTCCGGATTGCCAATATTCACCGGACCCACGAATGCATCCTGTGACATCATCCGCATAATGCCTCGAATAAGATCATCGACATATTGAAAGCTCCGCGTGAAAGAACCGTCGCCATATACGGTAATCGGCTCATCCTTTAACGCTTGTAAAATAAAGTTGGAAATGACGCGCCCATCATCCAAGGCCATGCGCGGCCCATAGGTATTAAAAATTCTTATCACGCGAATATCAACTCCATGCTCTCGATGATAATCAAAACAAAGCGTCTCCGCGCAACGCTTCCCCTCATCATAACAAGCCCGTTTTGAGAGCGGATCAACATTTCCCCAATAATCCTCTGTTTGCGGATGCACGAGCGGATCGCCATATACCTCCGAGGTCGACGTCTGAAAAACCCGCGCGCCTGTACGCTTGCCAAGCTCAAGCGCATGCATCATTCCTAAGACATTTGTCTTCACCGTATCAATGGGCGACTTTTGATAATGCACGGGTGAAGCCGGACATGCCAGATTAAAAATCCAATCATATTCACCTGAGTACATTTCTTGCACATTATGTTCCTGAAAAGAAAAATTCTCTTTTCCAAGCAAGTGCTGAATATTTATTTTTTGACCGGTTGAGAAATTATCCATGCATACCGCAATATGTCCATCGGCAATAAGCTGATCGCATAAATGTGAGCCGATAAATCCGGCGCCGCCCGTGACCAAACATTTTTTTATCTGTGTCATATGCTATTTCAGCTCTTCCAGCCAAGTCGATAAAGAGTATAACATCCAAAGCCGATTCCCATGATCCTCCCCGCGGCTATTTCTTTGAAGATATTGCCGAACCTGTTCTCGATTCACAATACGAAGAAGCTTTGCGTCGACGGACAAACACCTTTCTTCAAAGGCTTGCTTCAGCGGTCCGCGAAACCATTCTGCCAGCGGAACCTGAAATCCTTTTTTCGGACGCTCGAATATCTCGTCGGGAACAATGCCTTTCATCGCCTCTCTGAGA
>CBDULO010000077.1:0-4262 GCA_965368095.1 uncultured bacterium
TTCCTGTATAATACCTAGTAATTATGCGCTTATTTCGAAAGTCGCTTTTCCTTGTCTTTGCTCTTTTCCTCATATCTGGAACGGCATATGCAATGACTTCCACGAATTATCAAATTCCGTGGGATAATATCAATACTGGCGGCTTTGATTTTGCTACAAGCACTAACTATTCTTTAAATGATACGGTTGGTGATATTTCCGGTGTCGGTACCAGTACAAATTTTAATCTTTCGGCCGGATATCGTGCGGCTGAACTTGAAGCGATTCTCTCTATGACGATCCGCTCACAAAATCAGGCGGTTCAAACGACCTATTCCGCATTCAGCGATGGAGCCAATACAGTCACCGTTGGATCGGCCGCAGGTTTTTCTGTTGGCGATTTGATTTCTGTTGTTGAGAATGAGGGATTTGCTGAATTGGTTGCGATTGGAAAGATAACGGATATTACCGGAACGACTATCACGGTTGATGACTGGGATGGGGAGCCTGGTTCATTGAGCGCCATTCCCGCCGGAGGCGACGATATTGTCTTTCTCATGAACGTAAACGCAGTGAATCTGGGAAATGTGACGTCGACCGAGGAAAACGTTGCTGTGGTCGCAAGCTCTATCGAAACGGATGCTCCAAATGGCTATACCGTATATATTCAGCCTGACCAATTGTTACAGAATGGAAGCGCGACGACGATTACGGTTGTGACGGATGGAGCCGTGAGTCTTGGTTCCGAAGAATATGGTGCGGAGAATATTGGCTCGACCGCTTTGAATACAGGTACGGATCTTGGTGTGACGACCACTCAGCGCGCTATCCAAACAAGCGGTGCTGATACCGGGAGCGTCCCTGATAAAATAGCCATGCTATATAAGCTCGCAATTACCGCTGCGACCGGACCGGGGACATATACGCAGACGATTTTTTACACGTTAACAGCGAATTATTAATATGTATGTTGGTATGAGAATAAAGCTTCTTTCACTGCTCGTATTGGCATTATATTTTATTATTATTCCAGCTGGAGCGAAGGCATTTAGCGTTTCACCGCCCATTCTGGAATTTGAAGCGAATCCCGGTGAAACGGTGAGAACGAGTATTCGCATCCAGAATACATCTGATACGAAAAAGGTGTATGCGTTCACTATTCAGAAATTTATTGCGAAGGGAGAATCGGGCATGCAGGATTTTTTACCGCCAACTGAAACCAAGGGTTTGCCGGAGTGGATGTATTTTGACCGGCCCGTTCTGGAGCTTGAGTCGGGAGCAAGCTTTGATCTCCCTATCGTTATCCGTGTGCCGGAGAATGCGGATCCGGGCGGTCATTTTTCCGCCGTACTCTTCGCCGAGCAGGCCGAGCTTTCACGCGGCGCTGTCGGGATTGTCCCGCGAACGGGAACGCTCGTTTTTTTGACCGTACGAGGAAATATTTTGAAATCATTCTCTCTCGGCTCATTAAGTGCGGAATCGGAAACCCAGGCGCATTTGCCGGTAGATTTTTCATTAACCGCCTCCAATACAGGAAATGTACATATTCGACCGGAAGGAAAGCTGCGCATTAAAAATATGTTCGGAAATACCGTTGCTTCATATCCGATAAATGAAAACGGCGGGCGCATTCTTCCGGGCAGTCAGCGCGCTTTTCAGATGACCTGGGAAAACCAAGACCCGCTTCCCGCCTCCATGTTTTCAGAATTGAAAGAAGAGTTTCGTAATTTTGGTTTTGGGAAATATACGGCGGAAGCCACGCTTATCGTGGATGCGAATGAACAGATTGTTATGACGGAAATTTGGATTTGGCCATGGAGAATATTAACGATCGCACTGTCTCTTATCGTGATTTTGACCGGAGTCTTCTTATTGCGCAAACGCATGCATTCCTACGTATGAACACTTTTTTGAAAAAGACCTTGCAGGTTATCGGTACCGGGATTTTGTCGCTTGGTCTTTTTCAAGTCCCGCTTGTTCACGCCGCCGGGCTTACAAGCGTGGCGGATGTGATGAGCAATCAGATTGCGGGGATGGGTTCCGATCATACGATTACATTCACCACGCCAACGGGTGTTGATGCTTCCGGAGATACGATTACGATTACCTTCGACTCCGATTTCTCTCTTGGTACGGTGGACTTTTCAGATATTGATTTATTACATGGACCGGTGACGGGTCTTGAAACAAGCGAGACTCTTGCTGCGGCGCCGGCGGCCGGTACGTGGGGGGTCGGTACGGCGGGGCGCGTTATTACCTTTACCGCGCCAACGGATGCGGCTGTAGGAGAGGTCGCGGCAAGCGATATTGTGACGGTTCGTATTGGCACGAATGCCGCGGGCGGGGTGGATCAGATCACGAACCCAACTATCAATGGCGTCTATCAAATCAATATTGCCGGAACATTTGGCGATTCTGGCGGCGTCACGCTTTCCATTTACGATACTCATAGCTTTTCCTTCGCGGCGACCATTCCAAGCGCGGCAACCGGATCGGGCGGAGGCGGGAGCGGCCCTCCCGGCGGAGGCGGAGGCGGTCCGGGAACGGATGGAACGCCACCGGTTATTTTCAATGTACAGGTCATTAATATTACGCAGACCACGGCTGAGGTGACGTGGGAGACCGATGAAAATGCAGATTCTCTTGTGAGATATGGCGGGACGACGGCGTATCTGGACGGAACGCCATTTAATCCCGCGCTGGTTACGGTTCATAGCATGCCGCTGTCGGGTCTGACAGCGGATACGCTTTATCATTTTAATATTACTTCAAAGGATGCCGTGGGGAATTCCGCGACAACCGGAGACTTTACGTTTCGCACGCTCGCTCCTGCGCGTCCGCCATTTATTTCGAATATTCGAGTTGTTGCCATTACGGATAGTTCTGCCATTGTGCTTTGGGATACGGATATTCCCGCATCAAGTTTTGTCGATTATGGAGAGACGGCCGGATATGGCTCGAATGCCAGTTCCGCCGGTTTTGTGACAAATCACGCGGTTGCATTAACCGGGCTTACGCCGACTACGCTTTATCATTTTCGCGTGACTTCGGCTGAGCCCGGAGGCTTGTCTGCCGTATCGGTGGATAATACATTTACCACTCTTGGAGATATATCTCCGCCGGGAAATGTATTTGCTTTTACGGCGACACCGGGCGATGAGGAGAATCTTTTGGAATGGATAAACCCTCCGGATTTAGATTTCTCCCATGTAATCATTCGAGGGAGAACGGATCGGTATCCGCTTGATCCATCGGATGGGCGGCTTGTCTATGTGGGGAGCGGTGAACTATATGTGGACAGCGGACTTGTGAACGGCACGACATATTATTATGGAAATTTTGCCCATGATGTTTCAGGGAATGCCGCGAGCGGGGCTTTCGCTCAGGCGACTCCGTCAGGAATTCTTCCGCCCGTTCCCCCGCCCGTTCCGCCGATTCCTCCACCGCCAGGGCCGGGTCCCGGACCCGTTGTACCGCCGGTTCCACCGGGACCGGGAGGAGCGACCACGACACCGCCCGTTCCACCGCCAGGGAGTATCACGACAACAACTCCGCCCTTTATTACGACGCCTCCCGCGCCGATTCAGCCGAGAATTCAGGCGTTCTACTTTGCCGGATCGGGGCAGATTCCGCTTATCGCCAATGCGCAGGGGACGGTTGTGGCAGCCGCCGGACATACGCTGGTCATTCAAATTCCAATCTCCGGATTTACTATCGCTCCCGTCTCAGGCCGGTTGACGGTCGGCGGTTCGACATATGCGCTGACCGCTCTACCCGGACAGTCGGCTATGGCCGCGACCTTCGTTCCGTCTTTTACGGAAGAGGTTGTGGAGGCGATATATGAATTGTCTTTTGATGACGGGACATCGCAATCAGGGAGAAATTTAATCGACGTAAGAAGCGGCGGGCAGGTTGTTGAAGGTCAGCTCGTACAGGGAGCGTTAGGGGTTCCCGGAGCTACCGTGAGCTCATATGACGCAAATACAGGGCTTCTATGGGATGGGGCGGCATACGGTCAGGCGAATCCAGTTCGCACGGATGAAAATGGGAATTACTCTTTCGTTGTTCCGAATGGCGATTATCTTTTGCAGGCCGCAAAAGAACGTTATCTGACGCAAGAAAAACAAATCACGGTTACGAATCATATTATTGCGGAGCGCATTGCGTTGCCGAAAATTGTTCCCATCCCTTTCATCGGACGCTTGCTTGAGGGGCTGCAATCGGATGCCGCAAAAGATACGGCGAATATTTTGACGGTTATTGCCGCGGCCGCTGTTATTGCA
>CBDULO010000078.1:0-4172 GCA_965368095.1 uncultured bacterium
CTTTTTTTGTTTTACTTGCACAAGGATATTGCACTTGAGCTCCTCAACGAGCGCAATAATCAGGAGAAATGAACTGCGACACTCAATAATTCTCGCGCAGAACTCTTTCAGCTCACCGCAGACAGCCGAGCAAGGCGAGCCATGCGCATGACACAGGCGCCGAAGCGCATCATCCTGCAAGCGCTTGAAATACATATCAAGACTCACAAGCTCATCCGCCAATGACTCGAAACTATCCGGCGTCGCGCCCAGCGATTCGCGCGACAGCTTCAATGAGAAGACGGGAAACGGGTACACTCGCCGTACCGTATAGATAAGATGCAGAAGACGATTCGTCACTTCTTCCGGAAGCGTTTCCCGAAAAATTTGCGGACGATCACCCGGTTGGTACGTAAGCTCCCCATAGACTCGCTGTAATGCAAGCCATATATCTTTCTGCAACTCACTCGCATGAAGGGCCTGCGCCCTCGGCGCTATAGGCGAGCCGGACATATAATGTGCTCCAAATCTGCCAATAGATCGAACATAGGGCCTTTTTCCCCTTCTGTCAATCCCCAAACGGGAACTTGCAACACTCAAAAAAACCTGCTATACATAGCTCATCGAGCCCGAACAGGGCTTTTTAAAAAACAAAATTATGAATCCGCTCAAATCCCTTACCACCTATCTTCGAGCCTCTAGAGCAGAGCTTGAAAAAGTCACCTGGCCCTCAAGAGAAGAGACTATTCGCTATAGCATTCTTGTGACCGCTGTCTCAGTTGCGACCGCCGTCTTTTTTGCTTCCCTCGACTTCGGCTTTCGAAATGGCCTCGATGTACTGGTAACAAGCGTACGCCCAAGCATTACACAGCAAGCGGCTCCGGCACATGACGGATCGGTAACGCCTGATACCGAACCATTCGCGCCTGCTGAAAATGGCGGCATTGAAGCCGTTGATGAATTCGGAAACCCGGCCGAGGTAGATATCGAATCCCTTCCGATCGACGCGATTCCCGACAATTCATTCACCATCACCCCTGAAGAAGCTTCAGGAGAAACAGAATAATCCTATGGCAAAACAAACAGCAGAATATGGCCGACGCTGGTACGCCATTCACACCTACTCGGGATACGAAGAGAATGTCGCCGGAAATTTAAAGGATCGTATTGAGGCGCTCAATATGCAAAAAAGCATTTTCAATGTGCTTGTGCCAAAAGAAAAGAAAATTAAAATCAAAAACGGCAAGCGCCGCGTGGTCGAAGAAAAAATCTATCCAGGATATGTGCTCGTCGACATGGAGGTCACGGATGAAAGCTGGTATGTCGTGCGAAATACGCCGAATGTCACCGGGTTTATCGGAACCGGAACCACGCCAACCCCCCTCTCCCCTGATGAAGTGGACGCCATTATGAAGCGCATCGGAACCGCGGAAGAGCCGGAAGTAACGATTGATCTTCAAGAAGGCATGGCCGTCCGTATTGCCGACGGTCCATTTAAGGGCTTTGAAGGAAAAGTTGTCGAAGTGGACGGAGCGCATGGAAAGGTAAAGGTACTCGTGTCCATGTTCGGTCGTGAAACGCCGCTCGAACTCGACTTCACTCAGGTAAAGAAATCATAAAGGATTGACAATTCCCCTAGATTTCTCTATAAATCTGGCAACTGTTACGCGGAATTGGGGATGCTTCACCCCAAATCGGCTCCAAGCCCCTAACTCCAAGCTCCAAACTATTAATATGGCAAAGAAAGTAAAAACATTAATCAAAGTACAAATCATGGGTGGGAAAGCCACGCCGGCACCGCCGCTCGGTCCGGTTTTGGGTCAGCACGGAATGAATATCGCCGAGTTCTGTACCAAGGTAAATGCAGAGACACAGGATCGCGCGGGTGAAGTTGTTCCCGTCGTGATCACCTTGTACGAAGATCGCAGCTACGATTTCATCACAAAAACCGCGCCGGCCGCTTCGCTCCTCATGAAAGCAGCAAATGTGAAAAAGGGATCGGGAAAACCTCTTACGGAAAAAATCGGGAAGGTCACGAAAGCGCAAATTCGCGAAATTGCTGAAAAGAAGCTCCCCGACTTGAATACGGCAAATATCGAGTCCGCCATGAAACAAATTGAAGGCACCGCTCGAAATATGGGAATTGAAGTCCAGGGATAATCAAAAAAATCTCCGCGCGTGCGGAGATTTTTTATTTTACTGGTATACTAAGTGCATATGAACAAATTTCGAACCTTTTTTATCGGGCTTACTGCCTGCGCATTACTCCTCCCCGTCTCATCGGCATCCGCCATGACATTCGGTGGCGGAGAAGAATATATTCTCCCCGAAAGCGAAAACGTAAATGACGACCTCTATATTGGTGCGGCAAATGCCGTCATCAATGGACAAGTCATTGGGGACTTAATGATTTCAGGAGGCAATGTCACCATTGCCAATCGTGTCGAGAACGACCTCACGGCCGCCGGAGGCAATGTCACCATTAGCGGTGAAGTTGGCGACGATCTCCGCGTCGCCGGCGGAAGCGTCGTTATCTTGAAGAATGTAGGAGACGACCTTCTTGCCGCGGGCGGAACCGTGCATATCTTGAAAGATGTCGTTATTGGCGGAGACCTTACGGTCGCCGGCGGACTTGTCATTATCGACGGAACCGTAAATGGAAATCTGAAAGTAGCCGGCGGCGAGATCTCATTAAACGGAACGGTCAATGGCGATGTAAATATTATTGCCGATGATGTGCTCAAAATTGGTCCCGGAGCAAATGTGAGTAAGCGGATTATTTATGAGGGTCCGCGAGAGGCGGCAGTTTCTGAAGCGGCAAATCTCGTAAACGGCATTACATTTACAAAGCTGGAGCGAAATGAAGTTAGAATCAACAAGGAAAGATCAAAAATCTATGGCGCAACATTCGCCGGTCTATTGGGAGCGGCCTGGTTACTGCAAGCGCTGATGTTTTTGACCGCCGCCCTATTCGCCGTATACGGACTTAAGAAATTCTCCGGAAAACTCGTCGATACCGCCATGAAGGCACCAGGTAAAAGCATCCTGCATGGATTTGGCTTTCTCATTCTGACGCCAATCGCCCTCTTCATTTTAGCCGCGACCGTATTCGGCATTCCCCTGGCTATCATTGGAGGGATGAGTTATGCGCTCATGATTGCTATCGCGAAAATATTTGCCGGCATTCTGCTTGGCGCGTGGATCTTTACATTCGCTTCAAAAGAAAAAGTGGTATTGGATTGGAAAATAGCCCTCGTCGGCGTATTCGCTATCGAGATTCTGACCCTTATCCCATTCATCGGCTGGCTCGCCGCCTTCCTCATCTTCTGCACGGCTCTTGGCGCCGTATACGAAGGAGTCATGAAACGGATAAAAGAAGCAAGATAAATAGAGCGCCGGGGCTTGACCGCCTCGGTGTTTTTATATAGGGTGCGAGCACTAAATTCATAAGTGGGAGCTTGAATATTCAGGCGCCTGAACCACCAAATACTATGAGATCAAATAGATACAAAGAAATTAAGGGGAAGCTTGAGCCAAAAAAGCTATACAGCGCTGAAGAAGCGGTAAAGCTTGCAAAAGAAACCTCAAAAACAAAATTCAATGAAAGCATTGAAGCGCATTTCAACCTCGGTATTGACCCGACAAAGTCAGACCAGTTGATTCGCGCGACCCTGCTCTTCCCCCACTCGATTGGAAGCAATAAGAAGATCGCCGCCTTTGTTTCACCGGACAAAGAAAAGGAAGCGAAAGACGCGGGCGCTGACATTATTGGAAATGAAGAGTATATCGGCGACCTTGCGAAATCAGGGAAAATCGAATTCGATATCGCCGTCGCCACTCCAGACATGATGCCGAAGCTTGCGAAAGTAGCGAAGGTTCTTGGACCGGTTGGGCTCATGCCGAATCCAAAAACGGATACCGTCAGTCCGAATGTCGCGAAAATGATTGAAGAAATTAAAGCCGGTAAAGTTGCTTTCAAAAATGATGCGACAGCAAATATTCACCAAGTCTTTGGAAAAGTTGATCTCGATGAAGCGAAGCTTCTCGAAAATCTACATGTCCTGATCGAGGCTATCAAAAAAGCGAAGCCATCGGGCTCAAAAGGCGTCTATCTCAAATCCCTCACCATCTGCACGACCATGGGACCGGGAATTCCCGTCGACACATCAGCATTCACCCAATAAAACACCCCC
>CBDULO010000079.1:0-4168 GCA_965368095.1 uncultured bacterium
GCCGTCCCTATAGTCATTTGTCGTGCCCGTTTTAAGCGCGACGGGGCGATCCGGGAGGCCGAGGCCCACATGAAGACCGATATTGTCTGAGAGGACATTATTCAAGAGCCGAATGGTTTGTTCATCGATGACTTGCTTGACCTCCGGCTCTTCCCATTTTTCCAATGTCTCGCCATCAGGATCCTGGACTTCAAGGATGGCGCTTGTCGGAACGCGTTTTCCGTCTTGCGCGAAGACCGAGTAGGCGCTCGCATGTTCAAGCGGCGTCACTTCTCCTCCACCGAGAACGAGAGAGAGTCCAAAACGGCTTCGATCGCCGAGCGTGGTATATCCGAGGTCATGCGCGAAGCCAAGCGCTTCATCGATGCCGACGAGGTATAGAAGTTTTACCGCCGGGATATTGAGAGATCTTGTGAGAGCGCCACGAAGCGAGATGGGACCGCGTTCTCCAAAATCATAATTTTTCGGATTGTAATTTGCTGAGTCGGTAATGAAGGTGGTGTTTACATCCCATACTTCCGTTTCCGGTAAATATCCTTTTTGAAATGCCGCCGCGTATACAACCGGCTTAAAACTTGAACCGGGTTGTCTCGGTCTGAGCGTCACATTTACTTGTCCATCAATATCGTCATCAAAAAATCCTTTCGATCCGACCATGGCCAGCACCTGTCCATTCTTTGGATCAAGAGAAATGAGCGCGGCATTTTCAAATCCATAACGCTCGCCTCTTGCTTCAACTCCCGCCAATACTTCTTCTTCCGCGATTTCCTGTTTTGACCAATCCAGCGTGGTGATCACGCGCAATCCCCCTGTTTCTACGCGCTTTTGTCCATATTTTTCTACAAGCGCTTCTCGCACATACATCACGAAATGCGGCGCGCGAATATCTCCGAGTTTTCTTGGGAGCAGTTTATCCAAGGTCACTACTTCTTTCGCGGCATCCGCTTATTCTTTTTCGATATATCCCTGTTCAACCATGAGATTCAAAATAAAGTGTTGCCGGTTTACGAGCTGTTCGCGATTGTCCCCGAGCACACTGGAGCCGTAGGGATTAAAATATTCCGGCCGTTGCGGAAGGGCGGCAAGCAATGCCGCTTCATCGAGCGTGAGTTCTTTTGCCGGTTTTCCAAAATAGGTTTGCGCCGCGGATTCAATTCCGTAAATGGTTGAACCGTATGGAATTTCATTTAAGTACAACTGAAGGATTTGATCTTTTGTATACCTTCGTTCGATTTGCAGCGACAAAATAAATTCTCTCACTTTTCGTTCGATGGAACGTTCATTTGTGAGGATGGCATTTTTTACAAGCTGCTGTGTCAGCGTGGAAGTTCCTTGAATTTTTTGTCCGCGGAAGACGCCATTAAAAACAGCGCGCACAAGACCGCGCCAATAAATTCCATGATGCTGATAAAATTCCTTATCTTCGATTGAGATGGTTGCCCACTTTGAATAGTCGGGAATATCTTCAATTTTAATCAGCGTTCTTTTTTCGTCGCCGTGGATTTCATATAAAAGCACTTCTCCGGTGCGATCATAAATTTTTGTCGATTGTGGGACGTCGCGACTTGAAAGGACATTTGGATCCGGAAGATCGCGGCTTACCCAGGCCGCATAGATGGTAAAAGCGAAAAATCCCAGAATGAGTGCTCCAATTCCGAGGAAAATGCCATTTTTGAGCCATGGCTTCAGATTCTTCATTTTTTTAGGCATTTTCAGTAGAATTTCGGACGTTATCAGTCCAGAAAAAGGCTAAGATTAGCTATTATTTATTATATATCTCTTGACAAAACCCCTTTATTATGTTATGCTCTTGCGTTAAAAAATCAACCTTACTCTATGAAATTCAAACTGCAAAGCAAGACCAAGGAACTTATGAAGCGTATTGGAATGGGCGGAACGGTGATGGCTTTTGGGCTTTTGGCGCTTCAGGCGTCTCCGGCGAATGCAGAAATGGCCTTTTTCGATTATATCTTTAAAACGCCAGATCTTGTGAAGGAAATTCAGAAGGTTGGTGTGGATACGGATGAATCGGAGCCGGTTATTGAGCTTCCGAAACGTCCTGAAACCATCAAGACCATGCGCGTGGATGCGACCGCCTATACGTCTCGTCCACAGGAAACCGATGCTTCTCCGTTTATTACGGCCGATGGATCGGTTGTCCGCGACGGTATTATCGCGACCAATGTTCTTCCATTCGGAACGCGCGTGCGTATTCCGTCTATCTATGGAGATAAAATCTTCGAAGTGCATGATCGCATGAATGCCCGTTACTCATATCGTATTGACGTCTGGATGGACGATGTTCAGGAGATGCGTGAATTCGGCATCAAGCGCGGCATTGAAATCGAAATTGTTGAAATGGGTGATGGCGTGAAGCAATGGGATCAATGGAAGGGTCGTGGCGCCGAACTTTACCAAATTGGTAAATATGGTCCGGCCGACGAACCGCTTCCGCAGCCATATATTACGCTTGCGAATAAACAATAAAAAACAAGGCCTCGCTTATGCGAGGTCTTTTGTTTGTTGGCGTGCTCTGCTAACATCCTTTCAGCGTGGCGTGGTAGCCAAGTGGTAAGGCAGGGGTCTGCAAAACCCTTATTCGCGGGTTCGATTCCCGCTCACGCCTCCATGCAGAGAAAACCGTCTATTATCGGCGGTTTTTTTGTTTACATCTCGAGTAAGAAAGCGCGGGGCTTGACGGATTTTTTTATCACTCGTATACTTCGCCGAGCATACAGGGAATTCTCCCTGTTTCGCTCCTTCCAAATAGCTGTCAGAAGTGCGGCGGCACCGCGTATATCGCGGAAACCATTCGGTAGACAACGTGATCAAGAACCTCATTACCAAGAGCGCTCCCATCAACAACTGGAACGGCTTTCTCGAGGGCATCGACGCCGGCGAGATCGCGGGCGCCGCGATCGAGCACAAGGGCGGCAACATCTTCCTCGTGCTGAAGCTGTACGACACGAAGCAGCCGGCGGCCAAGTGGGGCGAGGTCAAGTGGACGCCCAACCAGGTGGCGCTCCGCGGCTTCTACGTCGACAACAAGGGCAACATCTTCCTCTCGGGCGATCACCGTCTCCGCGAGCTCACCGACGACACCAAGAGCGAGCTCGCCCGCGCCCTGCGGACGATCCGCTGGGCCAAGGGGACCGCGATGGACGTGTTCTTCGTGGGTCCGAACGAGGTGACGATCGCCTTCCTGAGCGGCGTCTGGATGACCCTCGCGGACAAGGCGGCGAGCTACGACTACCACGTCTTCGGCCTCAACGCGAAGGCGGGCGAGGTCTTCGCCTTCCGCTCCCTGCAGGGCAAGAAGAACGCGATCGTCGCCGGCGTGGTCGAGAACGGCCGCGTGAAGTGGCGTCAGCTCACCGAGCTGCCCCAGGGGCGCTTCTTCGAGGACATCTCGAAGCTCGTCCAGAGCGGCCAGGTCTTCTACGCCCACGTCATGATGACGGACAGCGTGATCCAGGCCATCACGATCTCCGAGGTGGGCAAGACCGCGCTCGGTCAGATCACCGGCTGGGAGGGCCGCCCGTTCGCGGTGTGGACCAAGCAGGACCGCAAGGACCCGATGGGTCTCATCGGTCTCGTGGACGGCGAGTTCCTGACGGTCCCGATGGACCAGATCAAGGACAAGTCGCTCCTCAACTACGTGCAGGCCGCGCGCTAGCGGCAACTGAGCCTCTCGACATTCTTGTCGAATCAGGCTTCCCGACCCGAAGAATCTACGGATTCCTCGGGTCGGTTTTGTTTATATTTCATGCTACTCTTTTTTCATGTCCAAAAAGCCCACGCTCTATCTTTTAGATGCCAATTCTCTTCTCCATCGTGCCTGGCATGCGATTCCCCCATTGACCACCCCGGACGGAATGGTTGTGAATGCGGTATTCGGCGTCATGAATGTGACGTTGAAACTTATTCAGGAAAAAAAACCGGATGCTTTTGCCGCCGCTTGGGATACGGAAGCGAAAACATTTCGTCACGAAGCCTATGAAGCATATAAGGCGACGCGCGAAGAAAAGCCGGATGAGCTTTATGATCAGATTCCGGTTATTCAAGAAGGGTTGGAATTGCTTGGTATTCCGTCTTTATGGCTCGATGGGTATGAGGCGGATGATATTATCGGCACCATTGCGAAAAAATATATTAAGAAGGGCTGGGA
>CBDULO010000080.1:0-4160 GCA_965368095.1 uncultured bacterium
GAAGTATACAAGGATCCCGCAAGACGCGCTTTTGCCGAAGATGCGGTGAAAGCATTTGGTCAGTGGAAACTCCCTTCAGAAAGTAAAAAAGGTTAAACACCTTCACTATAGAGATTGTCTTTTTCAAAAGTTGAGCCCCATTTATGAGTGGCATATACTTTTGCGTCGCCCTTGTATGTTTCTCCGGAGTGGTGAACTGGGAGCAAGGTATGCGAGGGCCAAATTTTTAGTGTTTTAGGATGGTGAAGTTCAATCATTTTTTGCATATAGAGGTTGCCTGTCGTTTTCCAGGGGGCGCCGGGCTCGGCGTCTTTCAGGCCGTCAATAAGGGTCTTGGCAAATGCATTTCCTTTTGTGCAGGCATAGAGCGGGGCCACGAGTCCGGGGGCGGCTTTTTCATTTTCGTATACCGTATAGCAATCAAAATTTGAATCGGTGAAGAGTTCGTCGATCGGATGAAGGCAGATAGAGTCCGCGCCGTGCATGGCGCCCCCCATCTCATAAAGAATTTCATAGCGCGCGACATCCGCGACGCCCGGCCATTCTTCTTTTTCGCGATAGGCGTCAATAAGCCGCTGATTGATCCACGTGCGTCCGAAGATCGCCTCATTGCCGTGGATGATATGTTTCCAATCGGGATGCTTTTCAATCCAGCTATTAATCCATTTCATTGGAGCCGGTCTTGATCCGACCCAAATGGTGTGCAGAATTCGAGGTATAGTGAGCGTTTGTTTTTGCATAGAGGGCTTTTTACTTGCTCATGTAATATCATGACGGGTTGTGCGAGACAATTGCATCTCATCTGGTTTTGCTGATCTCAAGCGAAGCTCTCTGTGATATACTTCAGTTAAGTTGCTTATGTCTAAAGATAAAAAAGGCATGGTGATTGAGCTCGCCTTCGTTCAGCATATGGTGCAGAACCTTGTGTTTTACGGAGGAGTCTCGCTCTTTTTTGGGATTCTCATCCTCATTTATCCTGATCTTCTTGGGATACTTGTTGGGATTCTTCTCATTGTTGGAGCGATTCAGGCTTTTCGCCTTGCGTACAAGCTTCGCAAATACGCACATATTGAACTTTAATGTTTATTAATGGTTCATATGAGGTTCTGCTTTTGCAGGTCTGTTTTTGGTTCAGCCATTCTTCATTTTTGAAAGTAATTCGCGCATACTTGCGTATATATTGATGTGAACAAGCGTTCCGAAGAGCGGTCGGACTATGAATTGGTTCAAGCGACGCTCAATCAAAAGGAATTATATGGTCTTTTAATCGAGCGATATGAAGCGCCGTTGCTTCGATATATTCGGCGTCTTACCAATGCTTCGGATGAGGATGCGGAAGATTTGCTCCAGGAGGTCTTTATTAAGGCGTATCAAAATTTGCGCGATGTGGATGAGAAGCGGTCTTTTTCCGCCTGGCTCTATCGCATCACGCGAAATCATGTGATTAGCGCTTTTCGCAAGAAGAATGTACGGCCGGAAGGACATGCGAAAGCCATAGACGATCATGTGTTTGAGAATTTGCTCGCGGACTTCAAGGAAGATGCTTCATTCGATAAAGAGGTATTGCGTTCACAATTGGTTGAAGTCTTTGATAAGCTCGATAAAAAGTATCTGGATGTTTTGATATTAAAATATTTTCAAGATAAGAGTTATGAAGAGATGGCATATATTATGCAAAAACCTTCCGGAACGATCGCAACACTTTTAAGCCGGGCAAAAAAACAATTCAAAAAACATGCTCGGGAATTGGGAATCAACTTTGAACTATGATGTCATTAAAGAATAAAGTCCTCGATACGATTGAGGAAAAAGAGATTGCGCCAAAGCCCGAGTGGCGGTTTACGCTTCATACGCTGGCGCTTTGGCTGTCGATCGCGCTCTCAATTTTTCTTGGCGCGCTCGCTTTATCGACCATCATCTTTTTTTCGGTCAACGGCGACTGGGACGTGCTTTCACGCCTTCCCGACCGTGTTTCATTCGTCTTTTTCACCATGCCGTATGCCTGGCTTATTGTAACGGTTGTGGCGCTTGTTTTCGCGGAGCATCAGTACCGGCTCACAAAAGATGCGTATCGTTATCGGTATTCGTATACCGTTTTGGGCGTCGTGATCGCGACAAGCGTTCTGGGCGTCGTATTTTATAATACCGGTTTTGGGCAAATGGTTGACATCCGACTTCAGCATTTGCCCGGGTATAATCAGCTGGTCAATCCGCGTGCGGCGATGTGGAATATGGCAGAGAAGGGGAGGCTTGCGGGGGAGGTTATTGAATATGCTGGCGATGGACGCTTTCAATTCAGAGATCATTCTCATCAGATTTGGATCGTCACGGTAGATGAGGAGATCGATATTCCAAGTGAATTTTTGAAAAAGGGAAAGCGGCTTCGCGTCATGGGTGAGGCGCTTTCCGAAAATGAGTTTCATGCGACACGAATCTTGCCTTGGATTCCGCACGAGCCAGATAGGAAGCGTATTGAACGCTTTAGACCGTCGCCGCCCCGAAAGTAATAGGCTCCTCCGCCGGAAACGGAGCGTTCCGACGACTGCTAATTCTTGCGTCTCAAGGTGTATTCCCTGGGGCGCTTTTATTCTTGAGAGGATTGACTTTTCTTGCCAAATCAGCTACGAAGAAGCCGTGCGTTACACATTCCGGGGGGAATATGCACGGGCTCCTTCTACTCCACTTGAAACAATATATCGGGCAAAAGCATCCGGAAGATGAGGCGTGGGACTTGCTCTTTCAGCGCGCGCGCATTGAGTTTGTGGTGTTCACGCCCATGACGAATTATCCGCCGATGATTGCGGCGCGAGTATTGTGCGCGGCCGCAGAGTTGCGCGATGAAGATATTCCGACATTTCTCAGGGGGTATGGTCGATACCTATTCCCCGAGCTCATGAAGGTTTACGGAAGTTCGTTTCATTATACGAATCATCCGGGAGATGTATTTCAGCTCCTTCAGCAGATGGAGGTGTTCTATAAGCGCATTCGCGCGTCCGGGGTCATGGATCCTCCGCGATTCATGTTCGAAAAAGAGTCCCAGAGGAAGGCGACGCTTCATATGCGATCCAGCCTCGACGATATCTTTCCGCAGATCTGCCAACTCGGGCATGGGATGCTGGACGCGGCGGCGGATCACTTCGGTCAGCGCATGGGCGTGAAGCAAGTCGCCTGTGTTTCAAGCGGCGACCCATTTTGCTCCTTCGAACTGCGTCCTCGTATCAAGTCTTCTTCCGCGCTTCCGCGCGTGATGGAGATTTTGAATGGGGATGATGAGGGGTCAGAGTGACGGGCAGAGGACTTCTCCTCTCGCCCGTCTTTTATTTTGAAAACCCCAGCTCTAAGCCGACCGGACAATGATCCGATCCAGGCGTTTCAGCGTCGATCCATGCTTTTTTTACATTCGGGCGCAATTCCTCACTCACAAAAAAATAATCTATTCTCCAGCCGACATTTCGGTCTCTTGCTCGCGATTTCATATCCCACCAAGTATAATTCTCTCCCTTGTCATTGAAGAGTCGGAACGTGTCGATATATCCCTTGCTAATGAGTTGGTCAATCCATTTTCTTTCGATTGGCATAAACCCGCTTGTTTTTTCATTTTGCTTGGGGCGGGCGAGGTCAATTTCGGTATGTGCAGTATTTACATCTCCGCAAAGAACGATTGGTTTTTTCTTCCGGTATCCTTCGATGAGTTTCAAGAAACGTTTGTAGAATTCCATTTTGAATGCGAGGCGCTCTTCACCGGAGCCGCCATTTGGAAAATACACATTAAAAAGATAAAAGCGGTCATATTCGAGAAGAACGATGCGGCCTTCTCCGTCGAGAAAGGGATCGCCGAAGGTTGTTTCGGCGAAAATGGGAGAGGGTCTGGTATATACCACGGTGCCGCTATAGCCTTTTCGCACGCCTGAGCTCCAGTAGGATTCGTACCCATTCGGATGGATGAGTTCATCGGAAAGCTGTTCAACATGCGCTTTTGTTTCTTGCAAGACGACAATGTCGTATTTTGATTTGTGAAGCCACTCTAAAAATCCCTTGCGTTCGGCGGCGCGAATCCCGTTGACATTCCACGAAGCGAGCCTGATTTTTTTCATATACGAATCGTATCTGTTTCGAGCATGGGCGTCCATCGCCTTGCTTCTTCAGAAGGACTTCTATAC
>CBDULO010000081.1:0-4091 GCA_965368095.1 uncultured bacterium
TAACTTAAAGATGGCACTTCGTAACCAATAATTTGAACCTCGGCGTGGATTAGTGACAATTGAAGTTCTTATATTATAAGTTAGCCAGGGTAGAAAAAATGATATGACAGACAAAACTAGAAACAATAGAACTTCCTGAGGAGTAGCGGTAACAATTTCTTTCCACTTCGATACATGTTCTTGAACTTCCATTGCACAAGGCGACTCAGTGGTTTGTGAAAAAATACAGGTATTTGAACCGCCCATTGACATGAAAAAAGAATCAAGAAAAAGGGTTCCAAGACCAACAAAAGTGAACAATAACAAAACAATTACCGCTAGATATATTGATGTCTTTTGGGAATTAGTTTTGGTCATATGGTGGATCAACAACCTAACATGAGTTAACATTATTGTACATTACAATGAAAATTACACCAACATGGACGGAAAAGAATTCCTGGCGTTAGAACTAAACAAAAATACCCGAGGTAAAAGAAAAATGAACGCTATTGCTAGTGTTCATTTTTCTTGGCTCCGGGGGTGGGGCTCGTCCCTCGCTCCGACTCGGGCACCGGGGCGGCTGCGCACCGAATATCTCCCAGATATTCTCTCGCCGCCCGTTCGAGCCTATGCACGAACCTAGTAGCCAAGCAAAACACCCCCAAGAAGGAGGTGCTTCACTTGGCTCCGGGGGTGGGGCTCGAACCCACGACCAATTGGTTAACAGCCAACTGCTCTACCACTGAGCTACCCCGGAATATTCAATTTTCCCCAATGAACAGCGGCGTGATAGTAACACTATCCAATTTATCTCGCAAGGCGTCACCCTGGTCGGAATTAAGCAATCTGATACACTTGAAGCATGCTAACAAAAGCGCAAGTGAAGCTCATTAAGTCGCTTCATAAAAAGAAAGGGAGAGATGCGACGGGACTTTGCTTAGTGGAAGGAGAAAAGGTTATCGAGCTCGCAAAGAGCTTTATTGATTTTCGATTTTCCGAAGAAGATAGCATTGACTTCAAAAAGCTTGTCACAACCGTATCGCCGCAAATGCAGGCGGCGGTCGCCCGTATCCCTGAGTGGACGGAGAAAGAGCTTTTGAAAAAGGATGTGATTGCTGTTCTTGACGGCGTGCAGGACCCGGGTAATGTCGGGACCATTTTACGTCTTTGCCTAGGGTTTAATGCCGGACTTATCTTGATCGGTTCGGCTGATCCGACGAATCCAAAAGTGATTCGATCTTCCGCGGGAGCTGTATTTCAGGTCCCGTGGGTGCATATGAAAGAACATGAGGTGTATGAATTGTTCCAAAAAGAAGGGCGGGTGATTTATCGCATAGAAAAAAGGAAGGGGAGCCGCGCGCTGAACAAAATTGACTTACAGACCCCGGCTTTTTTGATTGCCGGCTCAGAAGGGAAGGGGATCCATCTCAATATTGAAAGCCCATCCGTATATATCGATCATGATAAAAAATTGGAATCGCTCAATGTCGCAACGGCGCTTTCAATTATTTTATTTTCCATTCGTTCGTGAACGCGTATATGGATTAGTGATTAATATTTTATCCTTTTTGTATTTCCAGTCTTTGATCACTTGCTGATAGACTTTTAAATACCCGCCCACCATTTTTTCTACGCTAAAGTAGTTTTCGGCACGCTTTCTGCAGACCGCTCGGCTGATTTTGTCTAAGTTCAATATTCCATCAATCATTTGCTTGGTGCTTTTCACGACATATCCGCTTACGCCATCTTTGATGACTTCCGGTACGGCGCCATCATCAAATCCGATAACCGGGGTGCCGCATGACATCGCTTCAATCATGACGAGGCCAAAAGGCTCATTTCGTCTTGATGGAAAGAGTACGGCATCGGCTCCTTGGAGGAGCTTGATTTTTTTCTTCATATCCGAAGGTCCGACGAATTGGATATTTACTCCATCAATTTGCGGCTCGATTTCTTTTTGCCAATAGGGTTCATCATGCCGGCTCATCCCGGAAATGATTAATCTTTTCTTCGCCGCTTTTGCCGCTTCAATCGCGATATGCGCGCCCTTTTCTTCAATGACACGTCCCAAATAAAATAAATAGCCATCAGATGTATCCGAATAGCTGTATACGCTTTGATCAATGCCGTGATAAATATTCGCGACCCAGTTCAAGTCCGGATAAAGTTTTCTTTGTGCAAGTGAAAATGAAATGAAACGTTGTCTTTTTACGTGATCCTTAATATCAATAAAAGATTTTGGAAGGGGATTATGCACCGAGTGCACAACGGGGATATCGACGAGCGGGGCGTACAAGGTGCCGAGCGTTGAATAATGAGAATGAATCAAGTCGAACTGATCGGCTCTCTGAAAACACTTTGAGAGGTTGAGATGATTCATATGCAATACCTCTTTGTCCAAAAGGTTTGCATCTCGGGTATTTTTTTTCACCACGCCTTTGATCTCGGCTTTTGTCTCGGCGTCGGTTGAGGCAAAGAGTGTCGCTTCATGTCCGGCGTTTACGATACCGTCGCAAATATATGCGACATTTGAATAAATTCCATATACGGAATCCGGGGAGATCTTGTGGTTAATCGGAGCAACTTGTGCGATTCGCATAAAAATTTTTCTTAATCAGCGCATGTTCAGCCTATGCATGCTCTTTAAATATTGCGGGCATATTCTTCAGGTGCTGGGTCAACTTACGAGAAAGATGCGTTCTAGGCAAGCCTTCCATAAAAGTCGTTATGGCTTTTGCGTTGCTTCAGCATAGCATAATTAGGCCGAGATATGCCCGGATCACATAGACAATTGCCGTTTTGAGCCGTACTATGCGTCTATGGAGCAGGGAATGTGTTATTCAAAAAAGGATCTTAATAAGGCGCGAAAGAGGTGTGAGGCGGTGATTGGCAACAAATATAAACTCCCTCCGCTTGAACCGTCTTGTGAGATCTCGATTCTTGTGCCGGTATACGATGAGTCGATTAAGCGTATTGATAAACAGATCTCTGCATTTTCAAATCAAAAATTCCCTAAAAGGAAATTTGAATTGGTTTATATTGTAAACAATCCACCGCCCGATGGGTCGGTTGAGCGAGCACGGGCCGTGAGACAAAATGCCAAAATACTTAAGCATTTAAAGAAGGGGCGAAGGCTCGCGGTTCGAGTTATTGATCTCAGCTCAAAAGGGCGGGCTTTGAAAAAAAGCAATGTGGGGATCGCGAGAAATATCGGTCTTCACGCCGTCGCATCGCGTTATCTCGAGCAAAACCGCGATGGAATCGTGATTCATACGGATGCAGACACGCTTCCGAAGAGCTCGGAATATCTGCGCAAAGTGTATAAAGAAGTTTCCGATCCGAACTGTTTTGGCGCGGCGGGAGGTGTGGAATTTATACTGGATATTGATAGTCTGAACAAAGCCGATCGTACCTTTTTTCGAAAGCATATTCAGACGTTCAGAAATTTCACGGAGTGGCATATTTTGGTGAATGCCCTTCGAAAAAAATCACTCCCAAAAGTTGTCGCCTCGCCAACCAGATTTTTTGGAGCGAATATGATTTCAAAAGCGATCGCCGGGGTGCTTGCTGGGGGAATTCCGGAAATTGGAAGGGCAGAGGACGCGGCCTTCGGGAAGAATCTGGAACGGCTGGCGAAGAAGTATGGGGCAAAGGTTTTGCCAAGGTGGGATGAGTGGGTGATGAGAACGGCATTTCGAGAATCGCGAAGAACGGGGGCATCTTTTGGTCCGGTATTCGATAATATTAGAAAACATAATGGCAAGCCGCTGGTTCGAAGCGCGAATGCGCCTCATTTTTTTCATGAATATTTACCAAAGCTTCTTTTAGCGGTTCGGAAAACCGGTGGGAAAAGAAATGCTTTATCCGCATTGCTCGGTAAGCATTTTGATGAAGCTAGCCACAATACACAGAAGGCGATTATGGCATTTGCCAAGCAGATACCGGCAGGGAGCACGGTGAGTGCGAGACAGCACTTGTATGGAGCGATGAAGGCAAAGCATCTGAAAGACCGCCCGGATTTAGTATTTTACGCAAAATATAAAGAGGATTTCCCCTTGGAAACACTTACGCCTGCTCGGCTGAAGGCTTTGAAGAAAGAAGTATACAAG
>CBDULO010000082.1:0-4079 GCA_965368095.1 uncultured bacterium
GAGGTGGCTCAAGGGCTTTACAGATCATTGAAACACGCCTATGATACTGGAGAATTCTCAAATAATCCCCCGCAACTTTCGGGGCGAATCATCCACCCTCCGGCGAACCTGACGCCCGACGAGGTGAAGCTATTCGATCGCTTAACCCTTTTGGTTGAGCATTCGTATCAGGAACTTTCTCCAAAAGAGTTGTTGCACGAACTCGAGCAAGGAATCTCAACATTGCGTCGCCAGCACAAAGCGCGACGCCTCCAAGAGCTCGAAGAAGAAATGCGTAAAGCGGAACGCATTGGTGACAATAAAAAAATTGAGGAACTTCAAGAACAATTTGAAGAACTCCGTTGATCCTTTGATTCACACAAACCAAGAATAATTATATAGCGCGAGCTATTTTTGTATGCCACCAAAGAAAACAAAGAAAAAAACAGTAAAGAAAACCGTAAAGTCTTCCGCAAAAAAGAAGTCGCCGGCAAAGAAAACGAAGGCGAAGACCGCGAAAAAAGCATCAAAGAGCAAGTCTAGAAAGAAGGCTGAGAAAAAAGTTCCATATAAAAAGTCGCCGCCGCCATCGCAAGAAGCGATTGACCGGCTTTTTGTGAAAGCGCGAAATAGGAGCTTTATGACGGAAAATGAAGTTCTCTACACATTCCCTGAAGTAGAGGACTATATCGAAGCATATGAGGCTTTCATTGATAGGCTCGACGCTTCCGGGATTGGGCTTGTCGAGCAGAAAGAGGGGATTTTAGGACGAGGGAAAGAGCGTCAGGAAGTTTTAGAGTCGCTGCATAGCGCGGACGAAAGACGAAATAAAATCGATCCTTTCGATTTATCGGCGGACTCCATTCAGATGTATTTGCGTGAAATCGGAAAGATTCCATTGTTGACGGCCGAGCAAGAAGTTGCGCTCGCGAAGCGAAAAGAAAAAGGGGATAAAGAAGCTGAAAAAGAATTGATTTCCGCCAATCTTCGCCTTGTTGTTTCGATCGCGAAGAAGTTTACGGGAAAGTCGCTTCAGCTTCTTGATTTGATTCAAGAAGGGAATGTCGGCTTGTTCCGTGCTGTTAAAAAATTTGAATATCGAAAAGGATTTAAGTTCTCAACCTATGCGACTTGGTGGATTCGCCAGGCGATCACGCGTGCATTGGCAGACCAGAGTCGTACGATCCGTATTCCGGTGCATATGGTTGAAACAATCAATAAGTTCACGCAAATCGAGCGTGCGTTGATTCAGGAGCTCGGCCGCGAGCCTTTACCGGAAGAAATTGCCGCTGAAATGGGTCAGCCGGTGGATAAAGTGCGGCACATCATTAAAATTTCTCAAGGAACGGTTTCACTGGAAACGTCGGTGGGGGATGATGATGAAGACTCGAAGCTCGAGGACTTTATTGAAGATATGAAGAATGTCGGGCCGGATCGCTCGGCTTCACTTCAGCTATTGAGCGACTATGTTCGCGATATCATCAAGGACTTGAATCCACGTGAGCAGAAGATTCTTGAAATGCGCTTTGGATTAACCGATGGTGTAAGCCATACGCTTGAAGAAGTCGGGAAAGAATTTGATGTGACACGCGAGCGTATCCGTCAGATTGAAGCGAAAGCGCTGGAGAAAATTCAACAGCACCCAATGATTAAGAAATTGGCGGATTATTGATCTTTGCTCGGTTTCTTTTCTCATCAAAAGCACTCCGCTACTCGTCCGACGAAGATCGTGTCATTGTTGACGGAATGGCAAACTCACCGGCTGCGCCGGTTCAGACACCGCCATCCCTGAGTTTCAACTCGACACGATCTGTTGGTCTCCGTTGCTCATGATTGAATCGAAAAGAAATTCTCACCAAGACAATAATCCGTTTGGGGGAGGGGGAGAAAACGCGAGCACGAGCCGCTCGCGTTTTTATTTCGGGGGGTTGTTTCCTGAAATACAATCACGTTACACTTCATGTCTATGGAAGATGAAAAACTTTGGCTGGTCGGGGAAGATGATTTGCCAATTGGAGAGGGTTGGCAATGGCGAGATGGCAAGACGGTCGCCGAGGGTTCAAAGAATGATAAGAATTTCAGGGTAATCAACGCATTCGTCAAACGGAGTGATGGAAAGCTCTGGATTCCTCGCCGTTCCGCTGAGAAGGGCATGTTACCGCTCTGTCTTGATTACAGCGTTGGGGGACATGTCGAATTCCCGGAAACCTACGAAGAGACATTTAAGCGAGAGACAATGGAAGAAATCAATGTGGATATTTCTAAAACCGAGACTGTTTTTCTTGGGATGCTTTCTCCTTTCGAAACGCATGGAATCCATGCTTTCATGAAGGTTTGGGAGATTCATTTAGAAGAAGCGCCCGACTATAACAAAAAAGACTTTAGTGAATATTATTGGCTTGCGCCGCATGAGCTGAGAGAGAAGGTCGCTTCTGGTGATTGTGCTAAAGGTGATTTAATCCCAGTTTTAGACGCGTTTTATCCTTCGAGAGCTTAAGTCGTCTCATCTTTTCGGAACTTGCCGATGACGGGCAGTTCGCCGGGCAGTTCGCTTCCGAGAGCGATTTTGAGAGTTGTATTAATTTGTTTGCCATTGGCTTCAGACAAGGCGATAGCAGCGCATCGATGCATGCCTTCAACAATCACAATGCCATCTGCCGTTTCGACAGCAGAGATGGTGGTTTTTTCTGGAAAATTATTCATGATATCGATTACACCGCCATGTGTTTTGAGTTCCGGGTGCCGGATAAGTTCTGAGAAGGCTGGGGCCTCTCGACCATCATAAAAACGCTCAACCCATGCTCTAAATGGTCCGCCTCGAAATGTCGGAACAAGCTTAAGTACATTTTTCACGCGATAGAGTTTCCACTCTCTTTCAGGGAGTTTGAATGGCTCGGCATACCGCATGCGCCATTCTTCCCATGAATCAAATCCTTTTTCTTTCCAGAGACGCTTCCAGTTTTCACGATCTTCCTCATTTTCTCTCCAGATTTCAAATACATCAGCCCAGGCGAGGTCTTTTTCAAACTCCAAATCATTCATGCGCCGATCTTTCATGGAGCTACTTTATGACTGGACGAGTCTTCTGTCAAAAGCACTAAACCCCACGCGAGAAGCGAGGGGTTTGAGCCAGGACTCATTCACGGACGGCAATCCGGGCAGAGCTTATCTTCGAGAAAGCGCAGAAGAGCGGGGCGCTTGCAGGAGTCGCAATGCCTCGCTTGACCGCTCAGAAGAAGCGCGGTCTTATCGAGAAGCTCGGACTCGCCAAGCCACTTGGTTGCTTCATTCCTACGGGAGGGAACTTCGTTGCTTGTTGGTTTTCTGCTTCCATATCCCATCTTGAGCTCCATCTAGTAGGATTCCGCGTTCACGACCGATTGAAGGAATCGGCGAAGTTGATAGATTCCGTCATCGAAGTTGTTGAATTCGAGAGTTATGAGTACGCTCGGATTTCCAAGGAGCAAGGCGGAGCCGCCTTGTGACGCATGTTTCAGGATAATGATCGGTACGTCGTTTCGATGCGCAATCTCTACAATGGTGCCGCAACCCCAAAGCGGAGCGGTCACGGCGAAAACCAGAATACTCGTTTTCTTGTCGAGTTGTTCCCGAATGAATGCATCCATTGAATTCGGATCCATGCGCTCGGCGATTACGAGGCCGCGGACTCTGAAGATTTCTTCAAATATTTCCGTGATCCGGTTATAGAACTCGAGCATGAGGAAGCGATCTTCCTCGCTCAAATTTTCCAGAGGGCCAAACACCAGAGCCGGCTTATGATAGAGAGGATCGCTTGAGGGCACGGCTTCTCCTTTTTAGTGCGCCACCCGTTTGTAAGAGAAAAAGGAATTTTCGTCAACTAGGTCTTGAGCGTGCCCCTTCTGATAATCCACATATTAATCCCAACCAGCACGGCGACGGTCAAAAGAAGGAGGCCGATATTGTATGAAAGAGGGATTTCGGCCTTTCCGGTTAAGCCCAGGCGAAACCCATCAACCATATAGACGATGGGATTGAATTTTGAGATGGTTTGCCAAATTCCGGGCAGCGCGCTGATTGGATAGAAGACGCCGCCCAAAAAAGTGAGGGGAGTGAGGACG
>CBDULO010000083.1:0-4040 GCA_965368095.1 uncultured bacterium
TTCAATATATGGTCCAAAGCGTCCAATCATAATATTCACATCTTCGACACCGGGAAGATGAATTTTCTTCGCTGTTTTCGGATCGATATTTTCCGTCTTCTTCTCCACTCGATCTTTCAATCCATCCTTGCCAAAATAAAACTCTTTCAAATAGGGAAGCCAGGCTTTTTCTCCCGAGGCGATATCATCAAGCGCATCTTCCATCTTTGAGGTGAAATGGACTTCCACGAGAGCAGGGAAGTGCTCTTCCAGTAATTGCGTCACGCCGAATGCGGTGAGGGTTGGAACAAGCGCATTGCTCACCTTTTGAATATAATTGCGCCGCTGAAGCACGCTAATGACGCTCGCATAGGTACTTGGACGGCCGATACCTTCTTGTTCCATGAATTGAACCAGGCTCGCTTCAGTGAAGCGGCGAGGCGGCTTGGTCTCATGTCCAAGCGGCTTGGCTTCTTTACAATCCGGAGAGTCGCCGACGGCAATGTCCGGAAGGAGGTTCTCTTTTTCTCCGAGCGCCTGATCAACGTCATCTGAACCTTCCACATAGGCACGTAAAAATCCCGGAAAAAGAATACGTGTTCCATTGGATTGAAATATATGTTGCCCAACTTTATGCTGAATATTGATACTTAATAGCTTCGCATCTTCCATCTGGCTTGCGAGCGTTCGCATCCAAATAAGCTCGTATAAATCACGTTCAGCTCCGCGCAATCCAATTTCGTCCGGTGAGGAGAAATTCAAACTTGGGCGGATGGCCTCATGCGCTTCTTGTGCGGACTTTGATTTTGTCGCATATGCCTTTGCAGAACCGGGCACATATTCTTTTCCAAAACGAGACTCGATATTTTTACGAACGGCTGAAACTGCGTCTTCCGAAAGCGCGACAGAATCGGTACGCATATATGTGATATGTCCGTTTTCATACAAAGACTGCGCGACGCGCATGGCATCGCTCGAAGAAAGTCCCAGTTTTCTATTGGCTTCCTGCTGAAGCGTTGAGGTTGTGAATGGAGCCGGTGTTTTTCGCGAAAAGTTTTTCTCCTGTCTGTCTGTGACCTTCCAATCTGCTTTTAACACCTCTTTTGCTATTTCTTTCGCCTCATTTTCATCTATGATGCGCTTCTTGGATGACGCGGCTTTAATTTTCCCCGTCTCTTCATCAAAATCCTTTCCAACGGCTACTTTTTTTCCATCGGTTTCAACAAGCTTCGCGTCATAGGTGATATTGTCGAAATTGAGCTGTGCTTCGACGTCCCAATAACTTGCCGGCTTAAAGCGGATGCGCTCGCGTTCTCGATCAACGATTGCTTTTAAGGCGGCGGATTGCACGCGTCCCGCGCTCAACCCATATGCCAGTTTCTTCCAGAGAACAGGGGATACAGTATATCCAACAAGTCGATCCAGTATGCGTCGCGTTTCCTGGGCGCGAACAAGATGATCATCAATTTCACGCGGATGCTCGATAGCCGATTCAATGGCTTTTTTTGTGATTTCGTGAAACGCCATCCGCTTTACGGGAATCTTCGGCTTTAAAACTTCTAATAGATGCCAGCTGATACTTTCTCCTTCACGGTCTTCATCAGTTGCCAGATATAAGTCATCGGCATCTTTCATGGCTTTTTTGATCGCGTCAATGGACTTCTTTTTTCCGCGTGGAATCACGTAAAGCGGCTCGAAATCTTTTTCTGTATTCACCCCTAAAGTTGACCAGCTTTCTTTTTTTGCTTTTGCGGGAATTTCAGCCGCCTTTGCCGGCAAATCGCGAATATGACCCATGGAAGCAATGACCTCATAGTCTTTCCCGAGATAGCCTCGGATCGTTTTCGCTTTTGTTGGTGACTCAACAATAACTAAATGTTTTCCCATAGATAATGCCTTTCGTTATAACATTTCTTATTTTCTCATGGCAAACTCGCGGCCTTCTTCCATCTTTGTGATTCGAGGCGCTTCACTTGCCCGCGTAATTCCAATGCAGAAAGAATTGAACCGATTTCTCCGGCGGTCCAGTCGGTCAATTCCACAAGTTCATCAATATGCTTTTCTTCCGATAAATACTGTATGAGTTGACGCTCATGAAGATTTAGCGGGAGCTGATATTCTTCTTTTCTTCTTCGTTCATGCACGTCAAGTGCTAAGCCCTCTAACACGGATGCAAAATTCACGCAAGGAATAGCGCCTGCTTTTAACAGATGATTCGTTCCCGCCGAGGTCGTTTTTGTGATTGGACCCGGAACGGCAAATACTTCACGATTTTCCTCTAAAGCCAATCTCGCGGTAATAAGCGATCCGCTTTTTTGTCCCGCTTCGATAACGACCGTCGCGACCGATAAGCCGGCAATAATTCGATTGCGCATGGGGAAATGCTCTTTTTTGGCTGGTGTCCCTGGAGGGAACTCGCTCATGAGCGCGCCGCCTGTTTTCAGTATCCTTTCCGCGAGCCAAGCATTCGTTCTCGGATATATTGATTTTTGATCAATACCCGTTCCGAGAACGGCAACGGTTTTTCCGCCAAGCTCCAGAGTTTTTCGATGCACAAGCGCGTCTATTCCGAGCGCGAGCCCGGAAACGGTTGCGACCCTGTATTTTACCGCGTCCGGAATAAGAAGATTGACGCAAATTTGTCCATATTGCGTATATTTTCTGGAGCCAACGAATGAAATATGTATAGCGTCAGGAATATCTCCTCTTATAAAGAGCGCTTCGGGTGGATCGGCCGTCTCCTTTAAGAGAATGGGGTAGTTTTCATCCTCCAGAAACACTATGCGTATTTTATGTTCTTTGAGTTGTGAAAATATATTCCGGGTATTGATATATGCTCGCCACTCAATAAAATCAGCCGCAATATTGGAAGAAAGCCCGGCAGAACACAGCTTTTTCATGGACGCAGCTCTCGCTTTCCCAAAATCACCGAAAAATATTCTCAAGCGGCGTAAATGCTTGGAACGAAAGCGGGGATAGTGCGCAACGATAATTTTCTCGATTCTCTCGGGATTCATTACTTAACCCCGTTCCACATATTCATCGCCTTTGTCAAGCCCTCGGTTGACCAGTCGGTGAGCGCATCAATCATTTTCCCTTTCAAAAAAGAGAGTTTCATTTTTTCAATGGCGCTGAATTTCTGCAATACATATTTTTCACTGGGTACGCCATGCATTGATCTGCCAATCCCAATGCGAAAGCGTGAGACATCTTCGCTCAGATGTTGATAAACGGACTTTATCCCATTATGTCCGCCCGTGCCGCCGCCCTTTGTAAAAGCAAACTGAAAAGGCTCGAAATCCATTTCGTCCTGAACAATAAGAATATCTTCGTCTTCGATTTTATAAAAACTTGCGATAGATTGAACGGCTTCGCCTGAATTATTCATATAGGTTTCAGGCAAAACGAACAGCACCTTTTTTCCATCAAGAGCCGCCTCAGCAATAAGGGCTTTGTGCTTTTTTTCAAGACGCGGAGTCGCTCCATGAAAGCGTGCTGTTCGCTCTACGATTTCACGTCCAATATTATGGCGTGTTCCGTCATATTTTGATCCCGGGTTTCCGAGGCCTACGATCATTTTCATATTAGTATCGTCTCACGCCTTTCTTCTGGCGTCTACGCGTTTGATTCACGCGCGGCTTCTTTTCTCTCACTTCACCGGCGACGGCGACCATGCCCGGACCTTCAACATTATGTTTCTTTTTCGATTTAGAAAGAGGAAGATGCCTTGCGGAAACGCGAATCGGCGTTCCTTCAAATCCAAATTTCTGACGCAAACGCTTTGCGAAGAATTTCATCCAGCCCTCATGCAGATTTTCTTTCTCGCCGTGCACGGTAAGGAGAAATCTTGGCGGTGCGCTTCCAACCTGCGCCACGTCGTAAATGCGAGGGGATTTCGGTCCGAATTGCTGAAGCGGCCGTTTTGCGATGATGGTTGATTTCAATACGCGATTCACGGCATTATACGCAATCTGCCTGTGACGCTCCTCTTCTACACGCAAGGCGATATCAAGGAGCTTTGTGACCCTTTGACCCGTAAGCGCGCTTACGAAGGACATGGG
>CBDULO010000084.1:0-3998 GCA_965368095.1 uncultured bacterium
TTCATAAACATGTCCCATCCAGCGTTGAAACTACGAGACTTTGAAGTGATTGAGCTGGTGTGGGAAACGCCGGATATTTTTACATTGCGTCTTAAACCAAAAACGTCCGAGGATGCATTCCATTTTCTCGCGGGGCAATGGGTATACCTCCATTTGCTAAACGATGATGGAACTTCTTGGGCGCGAGCGGCGTTTTCCGTTTTGAGTCCGCCTTCAATCTCGAGCGATATGATCGAGCTTGGGATTAAAGTATATGGCGATTTTACGAAGCGCGCTTCAAACCTTGTTCCGTATGACATGGTTCAGCTTCAGGGACCATTCGGCGTATTCACCATGGACGAAGGAGAGAGTCCCGTTGTGATGCTTGCGGCAGGGATTGGCGTCACGCCGCTTCTTTGCATGACGAAAGATTTGATTGATCGGCACTCAAATCGAAAAATCACTTTTTTCTATTCGAATAAAACTGTGGAGGATATCGCGTATTATGAACGTTTTCGAGACATGCAAAAAACATATCCAAACTTGAATGTCGTGCAAACATTGACGCAAAAAACATATCAGGGATGGGATGGAGAGACGGGCCGCCTGAGTGGCGAGCTTATAAAGAAGCATGTCCCCGATTTAGCCGGAGCCAAGTATTATATGTGCGGGCCTGCCGGGTTTATGGAGAGTATAAAAGACTTTCTGGAGGGGGAAGGCGTGAATGTGCAAGACTGTCTGAAGCAAGAGCGTTTTGATTAATAAAAATTTGTATATGAAATATTTTCTACAAGGTTTTCTCATTTTTTCTCTTGCGGCCATTATTGGGGCGGGCTGCAATCCAATCCAGAATGCAAAAGAAAAGGCGGCTGAAACCATTGTCGAAAAGGCGATTGAGCGTGAAACGGACGGGAAAGTGAATGTCGATTTTGAGGAGGGGAGTGTAGATTTTAAAACGGAAGATGGGGAAGGGCAGATGCGTTTTGGCGAAGGCGTGGAATTGCCAAAGAATTTTCCGGATGATGTTCCTCGATATGCGGGAGCGAAATATATTTCCGCTTTTGTAAATAATGAAGGGAAGACGGCGATCGCAAATTTTAGAACGGAAGATTCGCCGGAAGATGTGCAGGCATGGTTTAAGTCTCAACTTGAAGGCGATGGTTTTGAACTGGATCTTGTATTTCAAGCGGGCGCTTCATTGCAATTATATAAAAAGGGCGACGTCAAACTTACCGTTCAGACACAGGCGGATGAAGATGAGGGTGATACGGTTGTGACTTTACAGCGAGCGGAATAGAGTCGGGTAAAACAGAAAAACAAAAACACTTCGCTCGCGCGAGGTGTTTTTTATGGTGGGCGTACCAAGACTCGAACTTGGGACCTCTACATTATCAGTGTAGCGCTCTAACCAGCTGAGCTATACGCCCGGATATATTTTTTGACCCCGTTAGGTTAGCGGATTTTTTGATCTATTGCAAGCCTCTTTCGCGTATTATCTTTTCGCCCACTTTTGCAGAATTTTTTCCAAAAAGAGGCTGGCTCCGACGGCGGTAAGAAGGAAGAGGATATAGGTTCCCATATACCCCAGATACGGCACATCGGTCCATTTGACCCAAGCGAGGACAAGGGCTGAAATCCAAGAAGATACTGAAATGCCGCCGCTTATGAACGCGCCTCTTCTGACAGGTTCGTATTTGCGAGCCTCGGCTCGGCTTTCCGTATAGGCGATCTTGTGGAGTTTGGGGGCATAGAGAAAGTGAAGTCTCGCGCCATTTATTGTGAGAATGATCACGACGGTCATCTTTGCGAGGAACTTTGACGAGGAGGCGTAAAAAATGGGATTGATAAGAAAGAGGGTTGTTCCGGAAAGTAAGAGAAGAAGCACGCCAAACCAAACGATCTTTGAAAGGGTGCGCAATGCATCCGCTTCCCATTTGGAGATTCGAAAATCTTTTAGAAAACGAAAAAAGAGCGTGTCCGAAGCAATCGCCGCTCCGAAGCCGATTACAAGCCCAATAAAGTGAAAGAGGAGGGTAATGCGAAATGGCGTGATAAGTGGGAAATCCATGCCGATACTATACAGTTTTATTTCTCTTCAATCGAATGATCGAAGGCGAGCTCGGCTTTTGTGAGCTGTTTATTTTCGAAAATGAGCTTCCAAGCGCTTCCTTTTGGAAGACGGATTTCACGCATATTCTTGTCCGGTTGGTTTGTGAGTTTCAAGATAGCGCTTGCAAGAGGTTCGCGGTGGCTCACGATAATTGCGCATTGTGTATCTTGAATATGGTCGATTGCCTCATGGATGACTTCAAGCACGCGCTTCGCCATCTCGTCATATGTTTCGAGTCCGTCAAAATTTGGTTTGAATGGCTTGGTATTATATCCGGCAAATTCTCGAAATGCCTCAAGTGATTTTCCAATCCAATCGCCAACCTTCCAATCGATGAGCCGTTCATCAAAGGTCACTTCTTGATTCCCAAGGATATGCGCGATTGTTTCCGCTGATTCACGCGCGCGCAAGTATGGAGAAGAGATGATGAATTGGGGCGCGCATTCGGCTGATTTCAAGTCTTCAGCGATATTCGCTATTTCTTTTGCCCCAGTGGGCGAAAGGGGGACGTCGGGACCATAAAAAACATTTTCGGTATTTTCGATATGGCCGTGTCGAATGAGGTAGATCGTTTTCATGAAACGTAAGGTAGCACAAACGATCAATCAGACAAAAGCAAAACACCCTTCTTAGGGCGCTACACGTTTGGAGCGATTGCTCCGTACTTTAATTCATGACGGGACAGGTGTTCGCCGCCGCTCGCGCCGACTCGCGGACCGGGGTGGCTGCGCGCCAAATATTCCCCGAATATTTTCTCGCCACCCGTTCGACTCTATGCCTATTCCAAAAACAAAACCTCCAATAAAGGAGGTCTTGTTTTTGGAGCGGGTAGGGGGAGTCGAACCCCCATCTCTACCTTGGCAAGGTAGCATAATAGCCGCTATACGATACCCGCGTGGTCTAAAAATGTCGGCGGCGCCCTCATGAGAAGGCGCCAAAAACATTAACAAATTGAGATGTGGGTGGCAAGTCTATTCCCAGTCGGGAATGATGGTTGGACGAATGCGCGAAGCGAGATGACGGAGTTCTTCGAGCAGATCGCGGTGAAGGGCCTCGATTTCTTGCAAATCATGGTACATCTCGGTAATGCGCTTCTCCGTGTATATAAGAGAGTCCATCATATCAGTCTTTTGCTTTAGCGATTAATTTTTGCACTTTGAGCTCATAGCGCCACTTTCGTAAACGCTTCGCTCCTTCAGTAACGGCGACGGTAAGTCCGGCCGCGCCAAAGGGGACCCATCCCGGAAGACCGGAAGTTGTCGGTTCTTCCACTGAATCCAGCGATGCATGCTTGAGGATTTCGATTTCAGAAATTTCACGCGGGTATAGAGTGAATCCGGAATCGTTCATATTGAGAAGGCCGGTGATTTGCACTTCGTCTTGCTCCATGAGCCGCGCGGCTCGGTATTGAGGGAGTTTTGAGAAGTTCACTTCGACGAGATTAGCGCCGGTATCGATGAGCGCTTTTGTTTTTGAGCTTTCAATCACGTGTCCGCTTATTTGCACGAGGCTCCATGCATCTTCAGTTCCCAGCTCGCCAAGATCGTTTGCGCGGATTTTTACGGTTGTATTGCCAGGGTCATCGGTCCATCTGTCCTTTGTCCCCATGCGGATATAAAGGCCGTCATCATTATGCATAAGGGTGCCTACAATTTTAATTTTAGTTCCAAACGTTGGTGAAGGCTGTTTATTGCTCGCTCGGACATATACACCTCGTCCGTTTGGCGCGAGAAGAACGAATTGATGTTTGGAGAGCATGCCCGGTTTTGATCCGACGACTCCCGAGAGCTCGACAAGGGTATTCGGAGGAATGGTCATAATTTGTTCGATGGAGGTTGAGATGCGATCAGGAGATGGTTTTGTTGAGGATTTTTTCTTCGCCGTCTTTTTCTTTGCTGCTTTCTTCACG
>CBDULO010000085.1:0-3974 GCA_965368095.1 uncultured bacterium
ATAGCACTCACGAAATCATAATCATAGTCAAAAAGCCCTGGTATTTTTTCCTGAGCAAATTTGATGGCGTCCCCGGGAAGTCGAATGCCTGATTTATCCGGATAATAAAAAACTTGGAAAATAATCCCAAGTTTTTTTATGGCGTCCCCGATTGGATTCGAACCAATGACCTACTGCTTAGAAGGCAGTTGCTCTATCCAGCTGAGCTACAGGGACGTGGAGTGAAGGCCATGCAAACGCTCGCGTTTGCATGGCTGAACGAGACGTTCCTGTATCGTTTTTTAGATACAGGGACGAGAAGCGAGAGTCGCGATGTTTTGGCTTTGACCGAAGGTCAGCAAACTCCTAGAAAAGCAAAGCTGGATACTGGTATACAAGATTTGCTTTTCATGAAGTTTAAAGGCGTCGCCTTTAAAAGCCAAACAGCATGACCGAACGACGAGTTCCTGTATCGAGCAAAGCGAAGATACAGAGACTAATTAAGGATACATAATCCTTCCTCAACCGACGAAGAAAATTATGTCTTTTTCTTCTTTTCGTCAAGCGTCTCTTTCCGCCAAGATCTCAATACGACAAGTTCTCGTTCCAACTCATGAACCATCTTTTTCAAAACGTTCATCTGCGTAATATAGGTATATACAATAAAGCTTTTAAAAGCCAAAACGAGCACCATGGCTATAAGCGCCAAAAAAGTGGCGTCCAGAATGCCAAATTGCGGGAGACCGCTCGCGACGGTAACCGCTGAGCTAGAGGGAACGAAAAATGCTTCCAGGTCAATTTCCCGTAATACCGGATTAGGAATGACCTCCGTATATTCTTGAAGGGAAGTGATCCACTGCGCTAATGCCGCTGCTTGCCCAATGGCGAAGAAAAACAAGAAGACGGAAAGACCTACCCAAAAGATGGTTCGAAAACTTTGCCACACCTGAATGCGCGTCAAACGATGTGTCGCGCGCAACAAATACCAATTATTTTCTTTTTGCCTTATCTCATTTTGCAAAATGTCCTTTCGTCTTTCCGGAAGAGCTTTTAGGAGCTCCTCTAAAGCAATGAGACTATTCAATGTCTTTTTATCAGTCATAACTATCTATTGTCGCCGTCGCCATGTAATGTACCACGCTCCTTGCGCGATGACAGCTTCTCATAATTCCCCTTAGCCACTTCTTCGAGCGTCAGTCCGAAATCATCGGCAATGCGCGCCACATACCAAAGCACGTCTCCAAGCTCTTTCTTTATATCTTCCTTAAAACCTTCATCGACAATACCGTCCCGATCTCGAAAAAGTTTTTTCATCTTATCCGCGATTTCTCCCGCCTCTCCATTCAATCCAAGCGCCGAATATAAATACTCGCTCCCGCTCTCTTTCCCAAAATGACGATAAAATATTTCATAATATTTCGCCGTCGTCTTTGTAAAATCCTGGTATTCATTAAAGTTCATATCGTTTATTCTTCATCCTCATCGCGCGTTTTTCCGTGAAAGGCTTTATGCACGTCTCGCAATTGCTGATTCGTGACATGCGTATAAATCTGCGTTGTATTAATGGATGCATGTCCAAGCATGGCTTGCACGCTTCGAATATCCGCCCCATTCATCAAAAGATCGGTTGCGAATGAGTGGCGCAATGTATGCGGAGAAACCTTTTTTGTAATCCCGGCAAGTACGGCATATTTATGAACGAGCCGTTCAATGGATCGAGAGGTCAAAGGACCCGGCTCCTTATTCGACTGCGCCCGATCATGCCGAATAAAAATATGCGGCAATTCATCCTCGCGCAACTCCTGATAATTTCTGAGAGCGCTTCTTGCCTGATGTGACAAAAACACAATGCGCGTTTTGTCGCCCTTCCCTCTCACGGTAAATTCCTCCTTCTCCAAATTAATATGATCCCATTTCAAAGACGCAAGCTCCGAAACGCGCATGCCCGTTGAAAAAAATAATTCCAATACCGCCTTATCGCGCGCTTTAATCACCGGATGTGAGTCTGATGCATCCGGTGCGTCAAGAAGACTCTGCAAGTCCTCCGCCTCAAGAAAACTGACATCGCGAGAACCCTGTTTTGCAAGCTCAATTTTTTCCGGCGCCATCGACTGAATATCGCGCTTTGCCAAATATTTCAGAAAAGACCTGAGCGCAATTAAATGATAATTTTGCGTACTCTTTTTTAATGTTCCATCGTCGCGCGCGTCCAAGCGATTCAGATATAAACGATATTGATGAATCATATCTTGATCCACCGCATCTGTCGCCGGATCTTTTGCCCAATCAAGAAATCGTTTCAGGTAAAAATCATAATTGCGAATTGTAAGCGCGGAACGCCCCTTCTCAACTTCCAAATATTCAAGAAAAGGGCGAAGATGCGTGGATAATTTTGCCATACGCTCAGTATAGCGGATGCGTCGTAAAAAAGCATGAGTCAAAATCTGTCCCAAAATTTCATGCTACAATAATCGCATATTATGCGTCGCCTTGATTTAACATTCAGCGCTCTTTTACCCCCGCTTGATTTTGTTGTTCTCGTGCTCGCCGCCATCAGCGCATACGCGCTTCGCTTTTCCGAATATTTCACTGATATCCGTCCGCTCCTCACCGACATTCCATTTGGACAATTTTTCTCTGCCGCCGTCCTCTTTTCTCTTGTATGGATTTTCCTCTTCGCGATCGCCGGCCTCTATACCGTCCGGCCAATCAACTTCTGGGGCATGGTTGGACGCATCGGGCTCGCCGGCACCGCCGGCATCATGATTGTCATCGCCACGGTATTCTTCAGCCGTGAATTTCAAACCTCCCGTTTCGTGATTCTCGCCGTCTGGGCCCTCGGTATTCTTTTTCCCATTGGGGAACGAATTATCCTTCGTACCATCCGACGACAGCTTTTGAAAGCCGGCATCGGCCACCAGTATATTGTCATCATCGGACAAGCGAAAGCGGCAAAAGATCTCGCGAACTATTATCGTGATAATCCGGTACGCGGAATTACCGTCACAAAAATCGTCCGGAGCTGGAACGAATCGACCAAAAAAGAATTATTGGCATTCCGCGCAAAAAATAAACTGGACATCTTACTTCTCGCCGATCCAAATGTCAGCCGCAAACGCGCGCTCGAAGTAATCCGTTTCGCCGAGACGAATCACATGGACTTTCGATATCTGGCTGACCTTTTTGCGGCCGCCTTTCAACGCGTGGAAGTTTCAACAACTGCCGGCTTTCCGATTATCGAAGTAAAGCCGACGCCGCTCGATGGCTGGGGTCGTATCGCAAAACGCATATTCGATATTTTTTTCGCATCGCTTTTCTTGCTCCTCGTTTCTCCCATTATGCTTCTTGCCATGCTCGCGCTCATGATCGAAGACGGCTTTCCCGTAATGTTTCAAAATGTTCGCGTCGGAGAAAAAGGAATAGAGTTCAAATTATTCAAGCTCCGGTCCATGTACCGAAAGTTTTCCATCGGACCGCAATTTGATTCTTCAGAAGAAAATCTTAAATACGAAAAAAAGCTTATTAAAGAGAAGAGTATTAAGGGCGGTCCCGTGTATAAAATCGCGGAAGATCCTCGCGTCACGCCGGTGGGGAAATTTATTCGCCGCTGGTCCGTCGATGAGCTCCCGCAATTTTGGAATGTACTAAAAGGAGACATGTCTCTCGTGGGCCCGCGCCCTCACCAGCCACGCGAAGTGGAAAAATACGCGGACGAACAGAGAAAAGTACTCGCCATTAAACCCGGGATTACCGGGATGGCGCAAATCAGCGGCCGAAGCGATCTTTCATTTGAAGAAGAAGCTCAGCTGGACATTTGGTATATTGAAAATTGGTCTCCTGCGCTCGATTTATACATTATTCTGCGTACGCCAATTGCCGTATTTGCAAAAAAAGGCGCCTACTAACCCTTGACGACTCTTCCGTCATCCTCTCCCGCATGTCTAAATGGGAATATGCAGGAGCGATCGAATCATCAACAGCTTTCATTAAAATAT
>CBDULO010000086.1:0-3861 GCA_965368095.1 uncultured bacterium
CTCCGCTGATCGGTGAAATGATCAAGCTCGCGATCAGTCGGAAGCGAGAATTCTTGGCAGATGCCTCCGGAGCGCTTATGACGCGATATCCCGAGGGGCTGGCTCGAGCACTGGAAAAAATTTCCACGCATCATCGTCCCGTGACCCGCGTCTCCCGCGCGACCGCACATCTTTGGATTGCCAATCCTTTTGCGTCAAAAAAGGCGAAAAGTTTCTTCTCAACCCATCCGCCGGTTGAGCAAAGAATCAGCGAGCTTCGAAAAATGGCCGGCGCGGGCTAAGATAGAACTATGTTAGAACCAAACCTATTGGGAAGATTTACCAATCACTTAAAAGAGGCTTTGCAAAAAGCGCTTGCCTTTGCCGTTTCAAAAGGACGCGATCGCGTCGAACCCGGCGATGTATTGGTGGGGCTATTAACGGAAAAAGGCTCAATTGCGGCCGAAATTTTGCAAAAATCGAAAGTTGGTATCGACGCGGCGAAAGAACAATTTGCCGGAAAACCGGATCAACATGAACCGGGGGCTCCTATCGCTCCCGATCTCGCCCCGGTCGTAAAGCGCTTGCTGGAGAAATGTATTCTTACCGCGCATTTGCATGAGCATAAATATGTCGGAACCGAGCATCTTCTTTTTGCGATGCTCGATATGCCGCTGAAGGATGTGCATGGATTTCTTGAAGAGCAAGGCGTCAATATGGATTTTACCCGCGAACAAATTGTGAATGTATTGAAATCCACTTCCCGCTTCCCTGAAGTGGCTGACGAAGAACAGCTGGCGCCGGGTCTTATTGAAACGAATCAACACCAGCCGGAAAAGCAGGATACGCCTAAGCGCGCCCCTCGCGAAAAACGTGTAAAGGCGCTCGAAGTATTCGCTCGCGAGCTTACGGCGCCGGATATTGTAAGTACGCTTGATCCTGTGATTGGCCGTGAAGAAGAAACGAATCGCGTGATTGAAATCCTTTGCCGACGAAGCAAGAACAATCCAATTCTTCTTGGGGAGCCGGGCGTTGGAAAGACCGCGGTCGTTGAAGGACTGGCCCAGCGCCTCGCCGCCGGAAATGTTCCCGAACCGCTTCAAGGAAGGCGCGTATACGCGGTTGATCTCGCGTTAATCATCGCGGGAACCATGTATCGAGGAGAATTCGAGGCTCGTTTGAAGCAGCTTGTGGACGAAGCAAAGCAAGATCCGAATACGCTTCTTTTTATTGATGAAATTCATAATATTGTTGGCGCCGGTTCCACTTCCGGCTCGCTGGACGCGGCGAATATCTTAAAACCGGCGCTCGCGCGGGGAGAAATCCACTGTATTGGCGCGACGACATGGGCGGAATATAAAAAACATATTGAAACGGACGCCGCGCTTGAACGCCGCTATCAAAGCGTGGAAATTCATGAACCGGAGCCGGATCTTACCTTGGTGATGCTGCAGGGGCTGAAAAAGAAATATGAAGATCATCACTCAGTGCGATATACGCCTGAAGCCGTTGAGGCTGCCGTGAGGCTTTCGCATCGGTATCTCACCGATCGGTTTTTCCCGGACAAGGCTATTGACGTTCTCGACGAAGCCGCGGCGCTTGTCAGTACGCGTCGTGCCGGCCATGAAGATATCGAAAGACTTCGTGCGCTGGATATCGCCATTGACGCAAGTCTTCAGGCGAAAGATCAAGCGATTGAATCCGGAGATATGCAAAAAGCCTCGGAAGCGCAAGCGGATGAAGAGCGTCTTCAAGCGGAAATGCGGAAATTGGAAAAGAAGATCGAGTCGCGCAAGCAGAAAGATCGCCTCACGGTTGAGAAGGATCAGGTGATTCAAGTTATTGCGAGATTGGCACGCGTCCCAATTGAAGCCGTGGTGCATTCAGATCGCGACCAGCTTTATAAGCTTGAAACACGCCTCGGAGAACGTATTTTTGGCCAAGATGACGCGATTTTTCAAACGGCAGAAACAGTCAAAAAAGCTCAGCTCGGCTTATCCGATCCAAGCCGGCCAAAGGCAAGCTTTATGTTTGTCGGTCCGTCCGGCGTCGGAAAGACAGCTTTGGCCAGAACGCTTGCCGAAGAACTTTTTGGAAAACAAGACGCGCTTATCAAGATGGATATGTCCGAATTTGCGGAAGGTCATGCAGTGTCAAAGCTTCTCGGCTCCCCCGCCGGATATGTTGGATATCGCGAAGGAAATAATCCGGTCGAACTTATTCGCCGCCGTCCGCATTCCATTATTCTCTTCGATGAATTTGAGAAAGCGCATCCGGCCGTTCAACATCTTCTTCTTCAAGCGCTTGAAGACGGCACGATAAGAGATTCGACGAATCGCCTTATTTCGCTTCGTCACGCCTATATTATTCTCACTTCAAATGTCGGAGCGGATTATGTGCATAAATCAGAAATCGGATTTGATAAAAGCGGAAATCGTTTTGAGCAGATGGTTCACAGTCAGCTAAAAGAACAGTTCCGTCCCGAGCTGCTCAATCGACTTGATCGCGTCGTGATTTTTAAACCCCTTGGACAAGAGAGCTTAAAACAGATTTTGAAGCGAGAATTACAAGAAGTGCTCGATAGATTAAAGGAAACACAGAAAGTCGCCTATTCGGTGAGCGATGAAGTATTGGATTTTCTCCTCAAAAAAGAAATGAAATCGGAAGATGGAGCTCGCGCCGCCAGGCATTTGGTTGAACGAGAGATCATCTCCCCTCTTGGAAGCATGCTTGTCAAAAAGCCCAATAAAAGAAAAGGATCGATCAAGGTAAGTAAAAATAAAATTCAAATTACCTAACTCGGCTACGTTTTTTCGCGAATTTCACGTACAATAAGAATATGGCAGAACCTCAAGGGGCGGCTCCGCGGCCATCCCAAAGTTCTTCGAATATACCGAAAATCAATTTCGGTCAGGTTATTGATGTCCCAAATACCTATTCTACGGGATGGACGGTTCGCGGAATGGATCCTTTCACCGGACGTGTCATGTTGAATAAACGTGATGGCGATAAAGTGGCGACGCGCTCCATTTCACTCGATGAATATGATCAGGCGCAGGAACAGCTGAGCAGCCGCCCGGGCCAAGCAAAGCCAAAGCAATTTGGTTTCCGTCTCAAACAACGGCTCGCCGGCGAAGGCGTGAATGCAAAAATTAAGGAGTTTGATGGGAAGTCAGATACGGTCTTGGTAGATGCAGTTGTTGGTGATGAGCGAGTGAGTAAATGGGTGAAACGCGATACGGTCGAAAGAATGGTCGAGAAGCCCAGCGCGGAGGTAACGGAAGCATTTATTTCCGAGGTGAAAAAGCCTTCGAAAAAAACAGATGAAGAGGCGGTCGAGGAAGCGGCTGGCGAAGAAGTCGCTTCTGCTGACGAGTCTCCAGTGGCGCCTGAAGCACAAGAGGAGCTTTCCGTAGAAGATACGCGCGAAGCATTGCGAGAAGCAAGGCTTAAACAAGCTGCGGTACTTGCTTTGCAAGAAGATATCCGTACCGGAGCTATTCAAAAGGACGTGATCGAAGACGCGGTGAAGGATATTGATAAAAAAATTGAGACGCTTCAGGAGCGAAAAAAAGACGGGGCAACAAAAATAGATCAAGAAGAAATCGCCAAACTGAAAGACGCAAAAAAACAGTTAAAAGTCGTTTCAGGCTATGCGGATCAAGTTGAAAAATTAAATACGGCAAAAACTGAACTCGCAGAAGCGCAGATAAATGGCACAAGACGGCAGGTAAATACGCTCACAAATCGCATCGCGAAATTGGAGACGAATATTTCAGGCTTGCAAGCCGGGGCATTAACCGCATCGGGAAAAATCGAAGTTTCTTTACCGAATATATCCACAAGCGGCGAGATTCAGGCGACCATTCCGGGTCAAAGTAC
>CBDULO010000087.1:0-3821 GCA_965368095.1 uncultured bacterium
GCATTATTGAAATCACCTTACTTGGACAAACGGTGAATTCATTTATCGCCACAGATCCGGAGAGTTATTCAAACGACAATCCGTATGAAGACCATTTCGCGGCGCTTCTTTGGGAAGTAAATCAAATGCCGGGACTCGAGCGCCTTCATTGGACGGCCGCGCACCCGCTTTCGATGACGGACGAAGTAATCGACGCGCTCACGCTTCCAAAGCAAGTAAACTATCTTCACCTTCCGGTACAATCCGGAAATAATGAGGTTTTGCGGCGCATGAATCGTAAATATACGCGCGAACAGTTTCTCGATGTGATTAAGAAAATTAAAAAAGCGCGACCGGGGATCGCTCTCGGATCTGACATCATTGTCGGTTTCCCCGGAGAAACGCGTGAGCAATTTGAAGATACGCTTTCACTCTATAAAGAAGTGGATTTTGATATTTCATATAATGCGCAATACTCGCCGCGCTCCGGCACGCTCGGCGTGAAACTTCATGATGACAATGTTTCAAAAGAAGAAAAACGAGATCGCTGGGATGACTTGCAAGAGCTTATGGGCGAAATCGCAAATAGAAAAAACCAAGATTTTCTTGGTCAAGAATTAACGGTATTCGTTGAGAAAATTGCACATGGATTTGCGGAAGGAACGACGCATGAAATGAAACGCGCGAGATTTAAAGCAAATGACGAATCAATTATCGGCACCATTCAACCAATGCGAGTAACCAAGGCGCATACATGGATATTAGATGGAGAATTAATTTCATGAGTGATACCAAACTTCCAAAGGTGCTTTGCATTGTTGGCCCGACATCATCCGGGAAGACGGGTCTAGGGATTACACTCGCCAAAAAGCATTCCGGAGAAATTATTAATGCGGACGCTCGTCAGGTCTATCAAGAATTTTCAATTGGCACGGGAAAGCCCATGGGCGGGAAACGGATTTGTAAAGATGAGCGCTGTTATTATTTATATGAAGATATCCCGCACTATTTGATGGATTTTCTTCCGCCGGGGCGGCCCTTTACCGTCGCGGAATGGAAAGAGGCTGCGATGACGGCAGTGACCGGCATTACAAACCGAACGCACTTGCCGATTGTTGTCGGGGGGACGGGACTCTATATTCAGGCCTTGGTAGACAATTATCAGATTCCGGAAGTACCCCCTCAACCAAGCTTTCGTGACGCCATGAGCAAAAAGCCGTTGGAGGAGCTTGTTCAAATGCTCATAAAGCTTGATCCGGAAGCTGAGAAGATTGTGGATTTGAAAAATCCTCGAAGAGTGGTTCGTGCTCTCGAAGTCATTACCTTTACCGGCGAGCCATTTTCAGAGCAGAGGAAAAAGCAGGAGCCGATCGTCGAGCCATTCCTAATTGGGATAAAGCATGACCGAGACGTATTGCGAGAACGGTTCAATCAAGCGGTTGAGCATTATATTGAAGCGGGATGGATAGACGAGATACGCCGTGTGAAAAAAGAGGGAGTCGCATGGGACGCACCGGCGATGACATCCATCGGTTATCGTGAGCTGGGGGAATATGTGCGAGGGGAAACAAGTCTTGAGGAGGCAATTCAAAAAACGAAAGAAGCGACATGGCAATACGCGCGTCGTCAGATGACTTGGTTTAAACGCGACAAGCGCATTCACTGGGTAAAAGATGAAACGGAAGCTGAAGCGCTTGTTGAAACATGGCTCGCGTGATTTTATTTAACTATGAATTATTGGCTCGTAAAATCTGACCCCGAAACCTATGGCTGGAAGGATCTCGTAGAAGACGGTTCCGCCATGTGGGAGGGTGTAAGAAACTATCAAGCCCGAAACAATTTACGTGAAATGAAAAAGGGCGATCTTGTCTTTGTATATGAAAGCCAAGGCCCCAAAGAAATTACCGGCATTGCAGAGGTGGTAAAGGAGGCATATCAAGATCCAACCACGGAAGACTCGGCATGGGTGGCGGTTGATCTACAGGCGATAAAAGCTCTGAACCCGCCCGTCACTTTGCGACAAGTAAAGGAGAGCAACAAGCTTTTGAAAATGAAGCTTGTGACAAATTCGCGGCTTTCCGTCATGCCGGTAACAGCGGCCGAGTGGAAAGAAATTTTGCTTTTATCGAAAAACGTATGATCGAGCAAGCGGTGATTCTTGCCGGAGGGAAGGGGACGCGGCTACGCCCAGTGACGCTTGAAATACCCAAGCCACTCGTTCCGGTTCAAGGAAAAGAAATCATTACCTGGCAAGTACGCTGGTTTGCTCGTGCCGGGGTGAAGCGTATCACAGTCATTATTCCCGGGGGCTGGCAAGAGCATTTTGAAGTCTGGAAGAAGAAAGTCGAAAGTGAATTTTCAGAGATTGAGCTATGGGTAGAGCATGAACCGATGGGGACGCTCGGTGCTCTCGTGCATGAACTCTCTTTTTCCGGAGAGCCAATCCTCATAACAAATGGCGATGAGTTAAAAGGCTTGGATTTAAAAGCGCTCACAACATTTCATACGGCAAGGAAAATCGAGAATCCTGCATATGCGGCAACCGTGGCGCTTATTGAAGTGCCGAATCCATCAGATTATGGCGTTGCTGAAATGCGCGGCGATCACATTTCAAAATTTCATGAAAAGCCTGATGTGCCGCCGTCAAATTTAGTTTCTTCAGGACTGTATATCATCGAGCCAGCCACGCTTGAAGCATATAAACAACATGATCGTTTTCTCATGTTTGAGAAGGAGTACTTTCCGAAACAAGCGGAAAAAGGCGCCCTCGGAGGATGCGCGCTTAAAGGCCCATGGTTTGACTGCGGGACAATGAAGCGCTGGGAAACGGCTATTGAAAAGTGGGTAGAACCGACCGAAATAGGGTCTTGAAAAAAGGGGAAAAACCTGCTACGCTACGGCGTATGTCATCACTCTTTCTTCGAAAAGAAGAAGAATCTGAAAATCCAAATAAGAAGTTTGTCGGCATTTTATTGGAGGTATTTCAGGTGCTCATCATCTCAATTGCCATTATCGTGCCGGTGAGACTTTTTCTCATCCAGCCGTTTAGTGTTCAAGGCGCTTCCATGGAGCCGAACTTTTTCGATCATGAATATCTCATTGTTGACGAAATCACCTATCGTTTCCGTGAGCCGGTCAGAGGCGAGGTCGTCGTATTTCATTATCCAAATGATCCAAGCCAGTACTTCATTAAACGCGTGATCGGATTACCGGGAGAAACGGTCGAGATCGCAGACGGCGAAGTGAAAATTTATAATGACGAATTTGAAAATGGGAAAATTTTGGATGAAAGTACCTATTTGGATCAGGATTTCACAGCCGCCGCGCAAACCGTCACATTGAAGACGAATGAGTACTATTTGATGGGAGACAATCGCTCTTCAAGCTTAGACTCTCGGTTCTTTGGCCCGGTGAATTATGAGCAAGTTGTTGGACGGGTTTGGGTACGAGGATATCCAATTGATCGATGGAAATTATTTCAGCCGGCTGAATACGCCTTTTAACCACATATTATTTTGAAAAACGGTATGCCAAAAGCAAAAAAGAAAGAACCAGCAAAAAAAAACAACACGGAAGACGGTAAAAAAGAAAGCGACCGCGAAAGACGCGGAGCTCAAGCCGAAGAAAGCTCCAAGCCCCATTCAGAGTATTCGCGGGATGAGAGATATTTTGCCGCTTGACCAGCTCTACTGGAACCAAGTCCGGCAGAAGGCCGGGGAGCTCGCGGCAACCTATGGGTTCGAGCGTATCGACACGCCCATGATCGAGGACACGAATCTTTTTGTCCGCGGTGTCGGAAAGGCGACTGATATTATTGAAAAGGAACTTTATACTTTTGAAAC
>CBDULO010000088.1:0-3727 GCA_965368095.1 uncultured bacterium
AGATCATTTCCAAGCAAAAGCGTCGGCGACCAGCCCTTATATTTTTCCGCTCTTGCGTATCCGTCAGACTCAACCAGCCGATGCGCAAGTCCAAGCATCAAGGTGAAGGCATGTTCCGCCACGGATTCAGAGACTTCCGGCGCGGGAGTATTCGTCACGGGAATATTTCGCGCCTTCGCGGCTTTCAAATCCACATTGTCAAAACCCACCGCATAATTCGCGACAATTTTCAGCTGCGGGCCCGCCGCTTTCAGCACGGCATCATCAATCGGATCTGTCAGAAGCGAAAGAAGCGCGTCAACTCCCTTTACGCGCTTTAATAGTTCGCGTCGCGGCATCACGGTATCTTTTTTCCAGATATCCACGGCATAACCTTTTTTCTTTAATGCGATCAAACCGGCATCGGGAATCATTCGTGTGACGAGTATTTTTTTCTTGGGCATATGTTTCTTGTTATTCCCGCGCAGGCGGAAATCCAGTTTAAGTAAGTAAAGACTTAAGAGTTATTTTCTTTTTTGGATGAATAATTTTTTCCGCGGCGACTTTAATAAAGGGCAGGAGCGCGTTCACGACGATGAGTAAGAGAATTTGTTTCGGCACCACGCCGAGTTCGCGAAAAAACTTATCACCGATAAAAAGCGCAAGGGTATTATTGAGATAGAGCATGCAAAGCGCAATGGTGATGCGCTCGGAACGATTTCTCCAGCGGACAATATAATAAGAGGCCCAGATAAAAACGGCGATCCAAAGCATGGCGCCAATCATCATAAAGATATCGAGCCGGTTAATGGTGATGGCTGCGCCGCTTTGCGTATTCGCGACAATCCCGGCGATCAGAAGGGCGAAGGCGAGCACCGAGATATTCCGGAAAGTTCCATCATGCGCTTCCACGCGTTTTGGCGCCGCGCGCTTTACGAGCATGGCGAGGATGAAAGGCGCAACGATGGTAAGGAAGAGCGACCAAAACATGCGCAGTCCATCAATGGGAACGGCGCGGCCAATAGCGATTTTGGTGACGAGCGGGATAGTAAAGGGCGCGAAGAGCGACGTGACGGTCGTGATGACAAGAGCGAGAGATGTTTTTCCGCCGAAAAATTCCGCCATGAGGGCGATCGTCATGCCGGTTGGTACGGCGCCTAAAATCAGCAAAGCCACCGCCCATTCATTTGAAAAAGGCAATGCCGGAAGAAAGAAGGCAAATGGGAGCACCACGAGCATATAGATGCTTGTAAGTGCAATCATGCGCCAGTCTTTCGCATACCCCCAGATTTCGTCGAATGAAAGACGCAAGCTTGAAAAAAAGAAGACAAGAATCAAGAGCTGGGTGGAATATTCATTCAAGGGCTCAAAGATATGCGGTAAAGCGAGTCCCAGAATAAACGCCAGCAAAATAGCGGTGATTTGATTTTCTGTGAGAACAGTCTTAACGGAAGTTAAAAAGCTCATGGACGTTTCGTGATTTTCACTTTATTCATCATCGCCTTGGAAGGAGGTTTCGCGAGGATGCCGGCTTTCGCTCCCATCGCTTTTACAACTCCATCGGAATTGAGCGCGGCATAACGAATCGCGGTATCAGTATCATCTTTCAAAATTAATCCGGAAACATATCCGGAGCAAAAAGCATCGCCGGCTCCCGTGGTATTCACCCGCTTTCCGGGCAAGGTTCCCACAAAAAAATCTTCTTTCCTTCGTTTGATATATGCGCCATGTTTTCCGTCGGTCAAAATAAACGTATCTTTCACCATCGCCCCGACGCTTTTTAATAGTCCGGCCGTATCGCGTGGCGGAAGATGCGTGAGAAGCGCCGCCTCTTCGCGATTGATTTGAAACACATCCGTTTGTTTTATAAACGTTTTTAACGTGCGCATATTTGATTCCAATTCTTTTGATCCCGGATTCCACGCCACGCGAGCATTTTGTTTTTTTGCAAAATCAAATACCGGTTTCAATAATTCCGTTTTTCCGCCAAAGGAAGAAAGGTAGAGCCATTTCGTTTTAATGGATTTCTTTTTCCAGCAAAACTCAGACGCCTTCATGAAATTCGAAGCGCCGCGATAAGAAAGGATGGAGCGATGCCCCGCTTTCGAAAGAAGGATAATGGAATAACCGGTGAGAAGTTTTTTATCAATTTGAAAACAAGTGGTATCGACATTGAAGCGCTTGATATCCGCTCGAACGAAATCCGCGATCGGATCTTTCCCAACGCGACTGACCGCTGCGACCTTTAAGCCAAGACTTCCGAATGTCGCTGCGGCATTTGTGGCGCCCCCGCCGGAGCCAATATAAAGTTCTTGGACATTTAACTTCGCGCCCATGGGGAGGCAGGCTTCAATCCCGGACGGCGCGTATGGGTCGTTCTCCTCCTCCCAGTCTTTGGAACGAACAAAAACATCCTGCGTCGCGGAGCCGATGGTCAAAATATCAAAAGAAGGCATATCTCAATTATAACATCCTTAGAGTTTTCTAATATGCGACTGTCATGTATTCTCAAAATGGTATGAAAAATATTGAGCGGCCCGCATTTAAAGAGCCGAAACCCGGCGACGGTTCGGGAATTCGCCGAATCAAAAAGAAGACCGATCCCGAGTATGATGAAAAAGCACATGAGCGGGTCATGCAGCAGATGCGAAAAGAAGAGGAGATGACCGATCCGCATGTGGAAACGGAGCATTTGCCGAAAGATGAGCCGGATACGGCGGAAGTTTGGGGAGTGACAGAAGAGGAAATGGAGCAAATAGATAGAGAAGATCGTAGGGATGAGCGAATTCATAAGCGTCTACGCGAAGTTGCAGAAGAGGAGTATGAAAAGGACGATGCTGAAATTGGACTAAAGAAAGTAAAAAAAGAAGAAGAAATAGGACGTCAAGATACGGAAATGGCTCCTACGATGATTCAAAAGCCAAAGCCTAGGAACTAGTATAGAATCAAAAAAAGCGAGCAATCAGCTCGTTTTTTTGATAATTCCTCTGAGATTAGCTAAGTAAACTACGCTAAAATTAGCCAAAAAAACTGTCTATATCGCTTGACAAAAGGCAATATTTGTGCTATATTATCCCGTTAACAATTAAAGAGCGGCACCTTATATATAGCCTGAATGTGTGAGCGGAAATCGCGCATTTTGGCTAATCAAGGAAATATCCTTGATTTGTCCGTCGGAATGATCCGATGGAAATGGGAGATTACGCCAATGCGCACCTTCACCAACTTCATCAAGAACGTCTTCTTCATCATCTTCGCCTTCATCGCATTCACCATCATGCTCTTCGGAAGCATGATGGCCGAGGCGCAGGAACCGGCGACGCGCTTCAGCGTGACGGCCCAGCACTGTGAGCTCATGAGCGAGTTCGATCTCCGCATCAACGGCGAGATGATCCCGACCGACGACTTCACCGTCGTCTGTCAGGGGAGCCGAGCGGTGATCACGGTTCGACGCTCCGTTCAACAAGACGCCGAGGTCGCTCTGAGCGGTTTCGTTCGCATCGAGCGGCGCGCACGTCCCGCGAACAGTCGGGAGAGCATCGACCGTCTCATCGAGGCGAGCCGCTGCTACGCTCCGCCCGTGGGTTCCGCCCGCGAGACCGAATGTCGCCGCCGCCGTCCTAGCGACAGCCTCGACGCGCTCATGGACGCGCTTCGCAACTACGACCGACGTTCGGAGCGCTAACGCTCCACGGTGTGCCCCGGCACCGAAACAAAAACTTCTCCGGGGCCCTGGTTCACAAAACAC
>CBDULO010000089.1:0-3609 GCA_965368095.1 uncultured bacterium
GATGACATACAATGCATTCCCCAGCCGCATATATTATTTTTTCACGGATTTCTTTTCTTTAGTTTTTCCTTTCGCCTCCGCCAGCTCCGAACGCTTGAATGGATTTTTCAGCTCTTCTTGAACAATATCGCGATTTCGATAGACAAGAAAGAAGACGACGGAATAAATCACGAAGAGCACCGAGAGAATGGCGATCGAGACAAATCCATAATAAAAGACGCTCTTGCTATTCAAATTCGAAAGATTGGAAAATGGATTGAACGGATTATCCACGTCATTCATTTCAATATTTCCAAAAAGATCTCGTGACCCAAATTGCGCTTTAAACGGGAGAAGGCTGAAATAATTCAATTCATAGGTGACGCAGTCTTCGCAAGGTCCGCGCGTCATATTGACCTTTCCATAGACTGACCCAAGCGGAATACGGCTCTTCAATTCAGACCGCGCGACCCCAATTCCACGGAGCTCAATATCATTCCACGTATAATCCTCGTCATGAAATGTAATCTTCACTTGATGATTAAAGAGGCCCTTGGTTTCATTTTGATAGGCCACAACCGCCGGGCCGGTTAAATCCATTAAATATTGGCTCACACCGATGGAAAAGCAGGTTTTTCGACTATCAATCGTATTAATAAGAAATCCGTATGGAAATTCATCATCCCAAAAGCGCTTCACTTCATTCCACATGTCCACCGCATCATCCTGATATACCTGCACATCGCGTTTAGACCACTCAATCAAATCCATGGCCAAGCGCTTATCATAGTAATCGCGCCCATGATCCGAGCTTTCGCCGGGAATTTCCGGATTGAATGATCGCGCATCATCATGCCGCATGCTCCAATATACATTCCGCCCTCTCGATCCCTCTTCATAAGCCGGTCCATTATTATCGACATATCCGTATAAGAGCTTATCGATCACCGCCATGCCATGATAATAATAAATATCGGCCTCCTGATTCAGCACCTCTTTCCCATATACGCCGCGATACGCCTCGTCATATGCTCGCACATATTCAATCGCTTCAACATTCCCGGTCAAGAGATACTCTTCCAAGTGCCCCATATGCTCCGGAAAACGCTGGCCGATCTCCTGATCCCCATCAATAATGGAATAGATTCGTCCATCCGGATATTTTCTTCTCTGCGCTTCATTCGTTTCAACCGCCGCCTTCAAATAGCGCTGGTCATCCGTCAGCCGATATGCCTGAAGCAAGGCAAAAGAGATATAGGTTTCGCTTCGCGGATTCCAGAAAAAATCCAATACCCCGCGATGATTGCGCGTATCATATTCATACCATTCTCCATTCCCCTTATATAAGTGATCCACAAGATAATCCGCCGCGCTTTCAATCATGTCGATATTTTGACGATCCGGATGCTGTGAATGCAATCCGCCAAACCACAAAATAACATTCGCTTGAAAGAGCGAATATTTTCTATCGTCCTGAACCAGACCCTCTTTGTCTACCCAATAATAGAATCCGCCCTCCTCCTTATCGTGAACAAATCGGGTAAGAAACTCCCTTTCCTGGACATAATGATCATAAGAAGAAATCGGCCGGCTCCCGCTCGAGAGGTACTCACTGATCTGAGAAAAAATAAAATATAAAAATACCGCGGCGATCAAAACTATGATCGCAAGAAAAATTCGTCGAACCCAGATAATTGGAAGATACGAAAGAGAATTTTCCTCCTTTTTCATCGGAAATAATTATAGCACGTTTAGGTGTCGCGTTTTTCGTTCAAAATGTGTATGGCATGGTAGAATTGCATATGAATATCCATTTCATCCACAATCAATTCAAAATTGTTTTGTGAATGTACGTTTAATTACTAAAATACGTCCTATGAATTTAAAACAGTCAACCTTATTCGGAGTGCTTTTTTGGCTCATTATTTTCGTGGAAGTTTCCATTATTGGATTCAGTCCCGACCTCGCGACCATGGGCGAATTCGGTTTTGAGTTTAACCAAACCGGAAATATCATTCATTTGATCGCCGTGACCCTCATCGCGGCTATCCTTGCCCGACTTTACTATAAGAAGGACAAGCCGAAATTCATTGATGCGCTTCAAGTCGGTATCGTAATTTCTTTAATCGGCATTATTCTGGACGCGGTCATCACCGTCCCTCTCTTTGTCAAAAATTACGCTTCGTTCTACGGCGATCCAAATTTATGGATCGGGATAACCTTAGCCATCTTAGGCTTTTCCCTTTCAGCAAGCTACAAGTCATACGGGAAGAAGTAAATTCGCGATAAAAAGCGCCAAGCCCCCCCAATCCGGTTCGGATAGGGGGTTTTCTTATTCCATTAATTCCGCGCACTTGTATCTTCGATATCCCTCATGTAAAGTTAGCCCTCAATATGAAAGCAATTTCCATACAAAATCTGACAAAAAAATATAAAAACGGAACCGAAGCGCTCAAAGGCGTAGACATGCATGTCGAACAAGGCGACTTTTTCGCTTTACTTGGTCCAAATGGTGCGGGAAAAACAACCATTATCGGTATTCTGACAGGTCTTGTCGAAAAAACGGCCGGCACAGGCAAGATCTTCGATCTAGACATCGACAAACACCAGGATGATACAAAAGCCATGATTGGCGTCGTGCCGCAAGAATTCAATTTCAGCATCTTCTCCAAAGTCATTGACATTGTCATTGGGCAGGCGGGGTATTACGGCATTCCAATGAAGCGAGCGAAAGCACGAGCCGAAGAAGTGCTTAAAGCGCTTGATTTATGGGAAAAGCGTGATCAAAAATCCATGGCGCTTTCCGGCGGGATGAAACGCCGGCTCATGATTGCCCGCGCACTTATGCATGAGCCAAGACTCTTAATTCTCGACGAACCGACCGCCGGTGTCGATGTTGAACTTCGGCATGGCATGTGGGAATACCTCAAAAAACTCAATGCATCCGGCGTGACCATTCTCCTTACAACCCATTATCTCGAAGAAGCGGAACTCCTTTGTAAAAATGTCGCCATCATCAGAAAAGGTGAGATCGTGAAAACCGGTCCGGTAAAAGAGCTCCTGCGCTCCGTAGACACTCAGCGCTATACTCTCGAAATTAATAGCACGGAAAAACTCCCGGGAGATACGGGGTTTGATTTAAAGCAAGTCGACAAAGATACCATTGAAGCGGTTGTGAAGGGCGGACAAACCGTTACTGACCTCATCGCCGAGCTACAAAAACATGGCATTACCGCAACCCAAATCCAACCAAATGGGAATCGTCTCGAAAGCCTATTTCTCGAATTAACGAATGAAGATAAAGCATAACGTATGAATTGGAATACACAGCGCGTCGCCTTTCTCACAATTTTCGGACAAGAAGTTGGACGCTTTTTACGCATCTGGAAACAAACGCTTCTCCCCCCGGTCATTACGCAATCCCTCTATTTTATTATTTTCGGCGGATTTATCGGCTCGCAGGTAAGAAATGTCGGCGGCGTCCCGTATATGGAATTCATCGTGCCCGGCCTTGTCATGATGGCCATCATCAATTCCGCGTTCACCAATGTTTCATTTTCCTTTTACGCGGCAAAGTTCCAAAAAAGCATAGAAGAAATCATCGTGGCGCCGGTCCACCCTCTCACCATG
>CBDULO010000090.1:0-3586 GCA_965368095.1 uncultured bacterium
CGCGAAAGCCGTGCTTGAATTGGCAAATGGCCCGACTACGCCGGCGGCCGACGAGATTTTATATAAAAAAGGCGTGCATATCATCCCTGATGTGCTGGCAAATGCCGGTGGCGTCACCGTTTCCTATTTTGAGTGGAAGCAGAATATGAGCGGCGAGAAATGGTCGGAGGAGGAAGTCCAGGAGAAGCTGAAACCGCTCATGCAGAAAGCGGCCGAATATACCATGGCGCTCTCGAAAGAGAAGGGGACGCATATGCGAGAAGCGGCGTATATGCGCGCGCTTGAAGTGCTCGAGCAAGCGGCAAAAGAGAAGAATATCATCTAATAAAAAAGACTCCGTGAAAGGGAGTCTTTTTCGTATTACCAGCGCTTAAGCAATCCGCATCCAAGAAATTTTTCTCGAGGGGAGAGCGAGTCCGAAGACCTGCGACACCCTCAGTAAAAATTCCATGCTTGTCGTGGACGCGGATTGCTGAAACGCTTGTATTTACAGGGATTTGCTACCAGAGAACATAAAAGTGTCAATGCATTGACACTCCTCTAGGAACAATATACCCGCTTTTTCTCGAAAGGGCTACTTTTGTTTTATAGCAGATACTTGGACTTCTGTCAAGTCCCCATAAATATGGGTTTTGTGCAGATGCAAAAAAACCGCCTGCCCGAGAGAGGTGGGAAGGCGGCATATGAGATAGGGGTGGAGTTAGAGAGTCATCAGCTCCTTAATGTCTTCGTCAGCTTTCGTGAGCTGATGTTCGAGTTCCCGTCGCCGTTGTTTGAGAGCATGGACTTTTTCAAGTCTTGGCAGAAGTTCAGCATAGGCGGAGACGCGGGTCTCGGCTTGATTGAGATATGCTCGAGCTTCCTCGAGGCTAAGTTTGAGAAAATCTTGCGGTGACAGAAATTCCACCGAAAGCGATGACGAACCATGATATGGTGCGCCGGAAGCCGCCGTTTCGATCTCGGATGAAATGGAAGATGAGGCAGTCTCCACAGGGTGTTCCGAGACCTGCATATCATCTCTCATGATAGGCTCTAGAGCGAATTCACCGGACTCATGATGATCGAGGCATTCATCATTTTGCTTTGGGGGAGGTCTGAGTGCGAGCAGACGCTCCTGTGGATCCGGAGCCTCCGGAGCTTCAGTATGCTTTTCACAGGCAAGCAGGATCGCATGAGCCTGCTGCTCGTCGATATAGTAACGGCCGGCCGCTTCATCAAGAAGGAGTATGCCGTGATTCCGCAGAAAGCGGTACCCGTCATCTGCGCGGCCGCGGCGGTCATATTCGTCTTTATCGGCTTTCTTGAGAAGGCCTCGGACGATATTCCCGCTATTGGGCAAAGTGCCGTCGAACTTCCTCGCTTGCTTCTGAAGCGTGGTGACAATTTTTTTAAGGTTCGGAGGAGGCAAGCTCTTGGTATTGTAGCGCGTGGCGCGTTCCAGATTTTGCACGTATCTCCCTTTCGTATGCTTGAAGAAGCAACGACTGTAAACGCTAAGTAAAATCGAGAAGATTGTCAAGGCTTACTCGACGACCGGCGTATCAATGCTCCCGTCGTCTTCTTCCGTCGCGTCTTGGCTTGTATCGCTGTCGGGATCTTCATTCGGCGCATCATCCGAAAGGCGTTCAACCCCGATTAAACAAATGGCTTGCCACGGGCGATAATAACTATGAAAAGTTTCCTCGTCCTTGGTTCCATCGGGATAGGTGACGGTATAATCAAACTTTGTACTAGCCCCGGCATGCGCGGATTCCGTACAGCGTTTTACCCCCGGCGCGAGATCGGTTGTCTCGATGAATTTTGTTGGCGGAGGCGATGTAATATTATATACGATAGGCTTAGTTTGCTCGGCAATGCGGCCGTCGCTCGTCCCCCAAACCGTTGTCACGACCTCATCGCCATCTGTTCTGGAAGTGACTAAAATATGATGCTCGGTATTATTTCTGAAACGAAAATCCGGCGCCGGTTCATAAATGGTGGCGTCGGTTCCGGCCGGTTCATAATAGCGAACGCGATAGCTATGATTTCTTCGTTCGGTAATCTCAAGCCCTGAAGCAAGCGCCGCGCGAAAAGATGTTGTCCCGATCTGACAAAGTCCGCCGCCATATTCCGGCTTTGTTTCATTTCCTTTAATCACAAGTTCCGGAAGCCAGCCATGGGCTCCGTCAATGGATCCGAGAGACTGCAATTGAGAAAATTCTTCCCCCGGAGGAATAATGACGCCATTCATTTTTTCCGCGCCATAATTAATATTATATCTTCGATTCGACGGCGAGCCGGAAAAATCCGAACGGCCGATGCCGAGCACCTCTCGAATGCCGAGGCGTTCCGCGTCTTCTCCTTCAATATTCGGTTCGATGGTCTTGATGGCGAGGTCGGCGGCATTCGATGTTTCGCTTTCCCAAGCCGCGTGGATATTCTCAATCGTCTTTTCCGCGTCAATCGTCTGGCCGGCAACCGGTTCAATAAATTCTTCAACGGTAATCCCATCGCCCAAGACAAGTTTTCCGTCTTGCGGTTCACGGATGAGATTCGAGCCGAGTTCCGTGAGAGTTTGAACCATTTTCTCCGGAATGATTCCAAGGGCGAGTCCATCTTCACCGGGGACGGCGCCAAGCCAGGATGAGAGCGTTTCTTTGGAAATCGGCCAGCTTGATCGAATATAATTGATTCGGAACGGCGCATTCTCGAGAATCTGCGGCGCTTCATTTTTCAGCGGCTCAAGTTCATCTTTGCGAACCAGAGGCTCTACGCGAATGGTATCGAGATGAATGGGGGAGAACGCAAGATTTCCCGCTTGTTTGGAAAGAGTTTTGAGCGCGGCTGATTCGTCAAAGGTCATTCCTACCGACTCTTCCGTGATCTGAACGGTAACTCCTTCTTCCGTGCTTGTTGTCTGGAATTGTATTTCAGCATCTTTCGCGAGCGTGATCTGGTTTTCAAAAACGGAATTTAACGACTGCTTGATGATTTCGTTTTGAATGAGATGCGCGACGGGCGTGTTTTTGGGACGCAATAAAAGCTGAAAACGCTCAAGATGCTGTGGGAATAAGTCGCCGGTTCTTCCAATGGCGAAGGCCGTATCAAGCGTCTTGTCCAGGTCATATTGAATGAGTTCTTGCGAGAGATCGGGGTCGCTCAATGAAACCTGAGTAGCCGGTAAGGGCGCGGTTTTTCCTTCAAAAACAAAAACGTATCCGTCTCCATAGACATCAGCGAGCTTTTGCTCCAATTTCATGCGAGCTTCATCTTTTGTCAGGCCGTCAAGCGAAATATCGGCGACATGCACCCCGCGAAAAAAAGTATTGGCATAGGAGCTTTCATAGGCATACGCGGCTCCTCCCACGAGAAGAACAATCACGAGCATCGAGCCGACGGCAATGCCAAACCAGGTGAAAACGAGAATGGCAGTCTCTTTTTGTTTTGTCGTAAGGAAATCCATAGTTATGAGAGAAATTCGTTAATCATGGCCCTGGCAAGCGCGCCGTCATCTTTTGCGCATGACTTTGAGACGGCGACTAAAATGAGATCGCGCTCATCCGGATCGGCGTGAACGGATACATCCGGCAGTCTCACGGTCTGTCCA
>CBDULO010000091.1:0-3544 GCA_965368095.1 uncultured bacterium
ATATTTTACGTGCCATGAATGGGAAAACCATTGAAGTGCTGAATACGGATGCGGAAGGACGCATTACTCTTGCGGACGCTTTATCTTATGGGAGTAAGTTGAAGCCAGACGTGATGATTGATTTGGCGACATTGACGGGGGCTTGCGTGAGCGCGCTAGGAGAAGATATCGCGGGTCTTTTGACCTCGGATGATAAGCTTGCTGAGAATTTGCTGTCTGCCGCGGAGTCTGCCGGGGAGCCTTTATGGAGGTTGCCGCTATTCGCTTCATATAAACAAGATATTAAATCAAAGGTGGCCGATGTAAAAAATATCGGTGGGCGCGGCGGCGGAGCGATCACGGCGGCATTATTTCTTGAGCATTTTGTGAGCGCTCCTTCTTGGGCGCATCTCGATGTTGCGGGTCCCGTGTATACAGAAAAAGAAACGCGTCCTGATTTGCCATATGGGGCTACGGGGTATGGGGTGCGGCTTCTTGCAAGATATCTACAGGCTTTATAAGTTCCCGGTATTGACTGTGCTATACTAGTTCTGTCTTGTGTATAAAAGACAGAAAATCACGCGTTTATCATTGAACCTTTAACGTTATGCAAGTAAAAATTTACACAACCCCAACCTGCCCATACTGCAAACTTGCAAAGTCATATATGGACGAGCAAGGAGTGGCTTTTGAGGAAATTGATGTTGCGGCTGACTCAGATGCGGCACAGGAAATGGTGAAGGCTTCCGGTCAAATGGGGGTTCCCGTCATCATGGTTGATGATCAGGTGATTGTCGGCTGGAATAAAACGGCTCTTGAAGAGGCGCTGGGCGCAAAGAAGGCGAAAGCGGCTTAACATTTCCAATAAAAAAAGAACCCCATGCGGGGTTCTTTTTGGTTTTCTCTCTTTTATGCTTTTCCCAATGTGTCAGCTCCTGGCTTCCAGCTTGCCGGACAAAGCTCGCCCGTTTGAAGCGCTTCGAGCACGCGGAGGGTTTCCGTCGTTGATCGGCCAACGCCCGTGTCATGGTAGAGCGCGTAGCGAAGCACGCCGTCCGGGTCGATGATGAATGTTCCGCGAAGGGCGATTCCTTCTTCTTCAACAAGCACGCGATAGTCTCGGCTTACTTCATGCGTCATATCCGCAAGAAGGGGATAGTTCAATTTTCCGAGCGTGCTCTCGCACCAGGCTTTATGGGAGTGGCATGAGTCGGTTGAACAGCCAAGAACGACGGCATTGAGTTTGTCGAATGCTTCTTTGTGTTGCGAATATTCTGTGATTTCCGTAGGGCAAATAAAGGTGAAGTCGAGCGGATAAAAGAAAAGCACGGTCCATTTTCCCTGGAAATCTTTCAGTTTATATTTTTGAAAGTTCCCGTCGGGGGAGTAGCCCTCCATTTCAAAAAGTGGAGCCGGCTTGCCTACATAGGCTTGGTTTTGCATTGGTTGATTTTCCATAGATACGATTTTAAGAATCAGTCAGGAAATCGTACCTTAGCGGCAGGCCTCTCGCAAATTATTTACACAATTTTAAAATATCAGCTCGCTTTGGGTACCCTCTTTTCTCAAAGCAGATAATCTTGTCGGTATTAATAACAAAGACATGCGGTTCGATGAGTAATTTATTCCCGATTTTTTTTGTGACTTTGAATGCTTTTGCGGCGGACTTTTTCGAGTCATGCAGACAGGGGAAAGGGATGGCGAATTTTTTTATAAATGCCTCTCGCGTGGAATCATTGCCGCTTCCAATGGCGATAAGTGCAAATCCGGCTTGAATATATTTTTCATATTCGTTGGCGAATCGCTTTAATAACGTGATGGCCTGAGGAGAAAAATCGCCGGAATAAAAAATCAGAATAACAGGGGATGTCTCGCAAGCCTCGTGTAAAGCGATGCGCTCATCACCGCTTCCGATAGAGATTTTTGGACACGGGTCACCGTGACATTTTCGAAGATGTTTGGGCATTTTATCTATTATCACTATTTCCGCCCAACCAATCAAGTTTTCATTTTTCTTCATCTATGATTCACTGCTCTATATGGACGCATATGAAGCGCCGCTTCCGGAGCGCGTATGGGGCGGGAGGCCCTGGCTTTCCGCCTGTTGCGGCGGATGCTGTCTTGGGTATATCGTCTTGTTATTAATTCTCTTTTTTCTTGCCCGTTGGCTTATTGGTTCCGGTCATTTGCCGACAGTAGAAGATATTCGAGCTATACTTTCCCTATGAAATTACAAAAACTTCTTGGTCTCTTAGCCGGTCTTGCGATCATTGGCGCCGGTTGTCAGTGGTTCGGCGGCGCTGCTGATCAGAATGCGCGCTCAGCATATATGGGGCTTTCTCCTGTCGAAGCGGCGGAAAAATTACAGTTTCTTCCCGGCGACTCTTTTTATATTGCTCAGCATGTGTATGGATTCGAGGCGTTGATTCCCGGATTCTTAAAATCTGAAAAAGGCGTAAGGCGCGTTACTGTGACGCGCTTTGCTCCAATGCATGGGGCGAATCTTGATTGGGAAGTGACGCTCGATGTTGAGACGGAGGATTCTAAAAAAGCTCGTGAAGACTATTTGAGCGCTTTGGATGATTTGTCGGATGAGGAAGAAATTCCGGATCGACCGGAAACGACATATGAAGAGCGTACGACATCCGGAACGCTTCAATTCATTAATATCAAGAACTCGCATAGCGCTTTATTTCCTGCCTATTGGAAGGAGGGAACGCAGAACGCGGTAGAAGAGTTTTCAGCTATCTGGCTTTCGGATGATGCTTTCCAGGAATTGTCTCGAACGGGAAAAACTAGTCTTTCCTTTAATGTATTTCATGAATCGGCTGCCCAGGTGATCGGAGGCGCCGGTGAACTTCAGGAAGCGGTTGAGGCTTTGCGAGATGAATCTCAATCCGCCGCAAGAGAAGAGCGGAAAGACGTCGACTTGGTTGAGGTGATCGACGACGCCTTTGAATATGAGGTTTTGATTGATGGAAATAAGGTGACCGTTGAAACCATTAAAGCGCGAAATTGGTTCGGAGAAATTATCGTTTTGAAAAGCAGGCAGAATCCTATGATTTTGGAGGCAAATATTAACCCGCTCGCGGCGGGCGTGAATGAGGCGATCGGAGAAAAGGTCGGGTCGCTTCAAGACTTATTCGGATATAAGGTCACCGAATTTCATTTAACGCAGTTTTAAGCGGCTTGCTTTCCAAGGGTGCAAAGGTTTTTGTACAGGCGTTGAAAGTACAATTGATCGCGAATTGGCCGGAGCGCCTGGAGCCTTTTTCTCGCTTCCGGGGCGTCGTCGGTATTTTTTGCGAGGGCTTCCCATGCCGTTTCAATTTCAGACTCGATAAATTTCACCGCCTCTTCGATTTCTTCATCGCAAAGAAAGTCTTGTAGCGCCCGCTGCAGGGGCTCGCTCTCCAATCCAAGCTCTTTGATAAGCTGAAGGCAGATTTTTGCGTCCGTTCTTCCATGGCTCGCCCAGCTCGCGGCACGGATCATTTCACGGATATGTTGAATATCTTCCGTATTATTTGCTGTCTTTGCCTTCTTTAGATCATCCAGTAAATAC
>CBDULO010000092.1:0-3541 GCA_965368095.1 uncultured bacterium
GGCTTCGTATACGTGTCTCACGTACTCGGATACCACTTCTTCGCGCATTCGGAGGAGGTGGCTGCGGCCGGCGAAGAGACGGAAGGAGCCGAGGCTCCTTCGGTCGCCGAACCCATCCCCGAGGGCGTCGAAGCGCCCGTGACGGAAACGGATCCTGATCCGGAACCCGTCGTCTCAACCCCCCAGCCGGAACCGGCGCCGGCATTCACTTGCCAACCGTTTCCGGAAACCAGCCGCTGTCGTGCTTCAGGCGCTGTCACCTCGCAAGAGATGACAGCTACCTGCGCCGCTCGGCAAGCGGACCCTCTTCACCCGCGCTCTGAACATGAGCGCTTCTGGGACTGTCGAGGAGTCTTCGACCTGGAGCTCGACTCCAATGGTCGGCAGAATACCTGCCGTCCCGAATGCTGTTGGTGCCGCTACGAATAGCGGCCGGCAGTTCGCCCCTTACCTTTGAGCCCCGTTTCTCTTCTGAGAAACGGGGCTCTTTTCATCGTCACTCTCCTTTTTTTAAAATATGGTTGTTGGTGGAGAGATCGTTGTCGGAGGCGCTCCGGGCGTTCCGCGAACCGGGTCAGGCTCGCGCGTCACGGTAATGGTTCCAACGGCCGTGAATCGCTGACCCCCCTCTTCATATGTCGCATATACTTCAGCGGAAGCTGTTTCCGGCGGGCAATATGTGAGCACTTTATCGTCCTGCACGTGAATAATATTCGGATTCGATACACTCTTCTTCGACATAATGGTTACATCCTTGGTTCCGCCATCCGAGTAATGCGCCACGACCTTAAACGGCACGCTGGCGCTGCATGAAAGATCGGTCGGCCCTTGGAATTCAAATTGTACGTCTTGAATCCCCGTCTTCAGACTCGCCTCCCCTTCAACGATTACCTGTATCGTGAGTTTTCTCACTTTCTCTTCCTCAAAAATGGCCGCTTGAAGCGTCACCGTTCCCGTTTCGCTGGGGAAGAAGTAGTTTTCTTGAATTTCTCCGCTTATTGGCTCGACAATGGTAAAGTCCGCTTCACTTGTGATATTGATCGCGACGCCGTCCGGAGTAATGCCGTAGAGGGATAGCCGTACCGGCTCTTCGACACGCGCCTTAATCGGCGTCGCGTAGAATTGGAATGCATTAAAGCGGCGAGAGGCCTCGGGGCTTTCGTCTTCCGGCTCATCGCTTCCACTATCGGTTGAAGTAACATTCACCGTACTCTGTTCTTCTCCGGCAAGCGGGATATCGCCGAATGCATGATCGCTTCCGGGAGTGAACTCATCAAAGCCGAGGCGGTATCCAAGCGCTTCCGCTTTCTTTCTTAACTCTTCGCGTACGGGGACGCTTAAATCCGATCTTCGCTCAAGCGCTTCCGCGAAGTCTGCGAGATCCAATAAGAGCTCTCTTCCATTTTTTGAGCGGCTCGCGCCCGTACTCGGGCCGAATAAATAGTCGTCGATACGATCATCAATGGAGATAGCTTCTCGATATAGAGCCGCGCTTTCGGAAAATACCGCGATACTGGATCTGAGGTCACGGAGCGTCATGAGCATCTCCCCGGTCTCTTTTCGATCTTTATAGGTTTCCGTGGAAAGCAAAATACTCATGGCATGCGTTTCACTTAGCAATCGATTCGCGCGCGTATCCGCCAGCTCGGCGCGTTTTACTAGCACATCGAAATGCTTATCGCGCTTTCCTTCATTCAGCACTCCCATCGCCAAATGCCTGAGGGCGTATTTCTCCGCAAGATCTTTCTTTTTATCCCCCGCGAGCACGGCGAGGTGTCCTTGCTCGGAAAGGCGCATCAACCAAAGAGGCGCATTTGCATTCGCTCGATCCTGAAAACGAATCATGAGTTCTTTTTTCATCTGCGCGTCAAATTCTTGGTCCCGTATTTTATTCTCGATCGCCCAATCATCCGCATCGGTCAGCTGGCGCAGCGCCAAGGTGCCGGACGCATTAAATGAACCCCACTGTCCTTCGCGGATAAGCGCGCTCGGCACCGAGACGACGGACTCCGTGACCGCAATATCGGTGCTTGCCGATTCTTTCGCGATGCCAAATGCGGTTCCGCGCACGGTGGCGACGACATCGGATGTTTCAACCTGCATCCCGCCGTCAATATCCAATACTTTCAGGACGCGGTTCCACACGCGTCCGCTTTCCACTTTGATTTTTAGAAGGCTGGAGAAAAGCGCTTCGCCCGTTGCGGCCGTCTCGATGGTAATTTCGGTATTTGGATCAAGGCGCGTGATGCCGCGATCCCCCCAACGGATACTGGCTTCTCCCGCTTCATCCGTCCGGATGTGATCGCCACTATGCACTTCTTTCGCTCCGGAAATAGCCTGCCATTCACCATTTGTACCGGTGCTCCATTCGACATTTCCTCGCGCCGCCTCCACCCAGGTTCGCTGCGTATCTTCGGAAGCAACCGCTCCCAATGACCATGTCCACGTGAGGAGTAATATTAAAATAATGGCACTCGCAATCCCTCCGATATGTATCAACTTTTTCTTTTTCATGCAGGGTCGAGGCTATCACGGAACACCCCCCTTTTCAATACATAAAGGGATAGCGCTCCCGATCATTTATTTCCTAAAAAACTCGATACGCTGTCTTGACATCCCCACATGAAAATCTTATATTTCATACAAATCATACCGTATGTCTTCAGCAAAAAACACGAATAAAAAGAATAGGGATATCCTCATGGGATCGACCGTTATGGGTGAGCGCGGGCAGGTCGTGATTCCAAAGGCGATTCGCGATAAAATGAAACTCACATCAGGAGCGAGACTGCTTGTCATGATGCATGATCATGGCATCGGCCTCGTCCCCGCAGAACAGATGCATGCAATGATTCAAGAAATGTCTGATGAGTTGAGAAAATTTTCAAATAAATAATTATGTCCAAGCAGAACCAAGAATCTGGAGAAGAAGTATTGAGTATTCCGGCCCCGAAAAAGAAACGCTTTCGTTTTTTAAGATCAAAAATATTCTGGATTGTCACCATCATTGTTTTGATTGGCGGCGTCTGGTTTGCCCGAGCGCAATTGGGAAACCAAGGTCCGTTTTATGAAACCTCGCCCGTGACTCGCGGCGACGTTTTGCGCACCGTGGAAGTCACCGGCGAAGTCGTACCGGAAGCGCGGCTCTCTCTTGCGTTTAAAAATTCAGGCAATCTCGAACAACTCTTTGTTCGCATCGGAGATACCGTTGAAGCCGGAGAGGTTCTCGCTGAACTTGAAGCACGCGATCTTCGCTTTAGCGCGGAGCGTGCTCGCGCTTCATTGGCTATCGCGCAAGCAAATCTCAATGCGCGACTTGCCGGCTCTCCTGAAGAAGCCATCCTCATCGCTTCCGCGGCCGTGGTGCAGGCCGAGGCCGGATATGAAAAAGCGCTCGTTGATTTAGAGGTTACGGAACGAAAAGTTGAAGACGACTATCGCAAAGCCGCACTCGCGTTTATGCTTGCGGAGCAAAATCTCGCGAACTCCGGAGCTAGCGCCGAGCAAAGCGTTGTCACAAGTTTTGAAACTCTTCGCGCGT
>CBDULO010000093.1:0-3534 GCA_965368095.1 uncultured bacterium
TTCAAAAAATCATGATCACGCTTTTGATGATCTCAATGCTATTGTTTTTAATTGGTCCGACGGCGAGTATTTTCTTTTAAAAAAACGACCCCACTAGGTGGAGTCGCAGTTGAAGTGTTTCTGAATTGCCTTTTGGGCAAATTGGCGATTCTTTTTTTGCGCCCAGTAGCCTCGGGCTTCAGCCGTGGCAAAGAAGTATCCCGCCGACTCGGTCACGCATAGGATGGCGATCGCGCAGAGGGGGTTCGCGAGCGAGGCGGGCTCATAACACGACATAAAGCTCGCGAAGAGTCCGAATGGGACGAGGACAAGCAACGCGGCCCCAATGGGCTTAAGTCGCATGGACTTGGCCTGAACTCTTCCGTTCACGAGCTTATGAGAAAAGGCGGCGAATGCGCGAATGCCTCCGTACCAAAACTTCAGCATGAGACCCGCCAGGCCGGCGAGAAATCCCGCAATCAGCGATATATCGGCGAGAAAAAGCGCCGAGAGCATGAGAAGGATCGAGAGAAGATTTATTGAACCGGCGACGTAATAGGCGCGCTTCGGCACCTTTTTTCGCGGAAGAAGTTCTACGAGTGCGAAATATGCCGTGCGAAGCTTCATTTTGCCTCCGGGCAAGAGACTGTCATGAATTTGGCATTTTGTCAATCCACTTAAGCCAAATACTCCTCCACAGTTTACGAGGGAGTGCGGAGCGACTACGGTATATGCCATGCAATATGTTTGGGAGGTGGCAGATCGCGCGCCGGATTCATTTTTACAAAAATTCGAAGAGAAAGAGCGCGGCCTGGCTCAGATTTTATGGAATAGAGGGATTCAAGAGCCGGATGCCGTGCAGGATTTTCTTGCGCCGGATTGGGAGAAACATATTCACGACCCATTTTTATTCAGTCAGATAGACGGCGCGATTGCGCGCGTTTTCCAAGCATTTGAACATGGTGAAATTATCACAGTACACGGAGATTATGATGCTGATGGTGTCACAGGATCTACGGTGCTGATTACTGTTTTAAGGGAAATGCTCGAGAAGCTCGGCGGCGATAAGGAATTGATTGATTTTTATATCCCACATCGCGATAAGGAAGGATATGGTTTGCAGATGGCGACTATTCCGAAACTGGCGGAGCGGGGGACGAGGCTTATTATTACGGTCGATTGCGGGATCGCTTGCGTGGAGGAAATTGCCGGTGCGAAAGAATATGGGATTGACACCATTGTCGTGGATCATCATGAATTTGGCGAGACATTGCCAGACGGACATTTAATTCACCCGGGACTGCCGGGGGAGCCGTATCCGTGGAATTCGCTCGCGGCTGTCGGCGTGGCGTATAAGTTCGCGACTGCGCTTTTGCATGAAGCGAGAAAGCGAGGCTTGGATTTTCCGGAAGGATATGAAAAGTGGCTTCTCGACTTAGTGGCGATTGCGACTATTACCGATATTGTGCCATTGCAAGGGGAGAATCGTGTTTTACAAAAATATGGCTTGCACGTTTTGAATAAAACGCGCCGACCAGGGCTTCGCGCGCTTATTGATCGAGCGAAACTTGAGCCGGGAAAGATCTCAGTTCGCGATATTGGATTCGGGCTTGGACCGCGCATTAATGCCGCGGGAAGAATGGATCACGCGGAGCGCGCGCTGAAATTGATGCTTGCGGAAACCATGGAAGAAGCCAGGGATTTAGCGGATGAGCTGGAAGCGCTCAATCGGCAAAGGCAGTCCGCATCAAGAAAAATGATGCTTGAGGCGGATCAGGTGATGGAGTCGCATGGCGCGACCGCAGATCAGTCCGCGCTGGTTCTTTGGCAAAGTGATTGGTCGCCGGCGCTTGTCGGATTGGTTGCGGGAAGATTTGCTGACAAACATTGGCGTCCGACGCTTGTGATTGGCATGCATGGAAATCAATGGATTGGTTCGGGACGTTCGGTTCCCGGTTTCAATGTGGCGACGGCGGTGAAGGAATCTGGAGATGGAATTCTCACAAGAGCCGGCGGACATGAACAGGCATGCGGTTTTGCGCTTCAAGACGGCGAACGCATTCCGGAGTTTCGCGAGAGATTTTATTCTTTTGTGGACAAGACATTGGATGATGAAGCGTCAAAACCAAAAATCAATATCGATATGGAGTGTCGATTGAAGGACGTTCAGGTGGAATATATTCAAAATCTTTCTCGACTTGAACCGTATGGGCAGGGAAATCCGGAGCCGGTCTTGCTTGCGAAAAAATGCCATGTCGCGTCCGCGGATCAAATCGGTTCAACGAAAAGCCATTTGCGGTTGCAGTTAACCGATGAAAATGGCCGACGCGTGAAAGCGATCGGATTTGGAAAGGGGAGCAGACTGAAAGATATTTCGATGGGTGATACAATTGATCTCGTCTATACTATGGCGCTCAATGAATGGAATGGCCGCGTGAATGCCGAATGCCGGATTATAGATTTTAAAAAATCAGTTGTATGAAATTCATTTTAAAAACAGACGGCGGAGCGCGGGGGAATCCCGGCCCGGCCGGAATCGGCGCGGTGATCGAAACGGAAACGGGAGAAGTGCTCGAAACGATTTCAAAATATCTTGGAGAGAAGACGAATAATCAAGCGGAATATCAGGCGGTTATTGAAGGTTTGCGGAAGTGCAAAGATATGGGCGCGAGTTCGGTGCATGTATTGGCGGATAGCGAGCTTCTCGTGAAACAGGCGAATGGAGAATATAAAGTGAAAAATGAAGGATTGAAGCCGCTTTTCCAAGAAATGAAAATGCTTGAAGCAAATATCGGAGCCGTGCGATATGAGCATGTTCGCCGTGAAAAAAACAAAGCAGCCGACAAGCTCGCGAATGAGGCGATGGATCGGGGGAGATAGACTTATCCTTGTTCCGTATCGTCTCCCGTTTTGCTATACTGCATTCATCTATGGGTCTTTTTTCAAAAACAGCCGCACCGCAAAGTTACTTGGGAGTTGATATTGGATATGGCGGAATTAAGCTGGTCGAATTGAAGAATGAAAAAGGGCGGGCGCGTCTTGTGACCTATGCTTATGCGAACGCGCCTTCCGAAAGTTTGGAGCAGTCCCTTCTGCAAGATATTCCATATACGGCCGATCTCTTGAAGAAGATGCTCGCGAAAGCAAAAACAACGACGAAGAAAACCATTTCCGCTTTGCCGGTGTCGTCGGTCTTTTCATCCATTCTTTCCGTGCCTACGACGAATGAAAAGGAATTGAAGTCCGCAATTGAGGCTCAGGCGAAAAAGCTCATTCCACTCCCTATTGAAGAAGTCGTGCTCGACAATAACGTGATTGATAAGAAAGAAGGGTTGACGATGGGGGAGAAGAAAAAAGAAGATAAAAAGGATGAGAAGGGAAAAGAAGAAAAGAAGAAGGGGCCAAAGGGAGCGACGCGCGTGCTTGTGACCGCTGCGCTCAACACCTTAATCGCGAGCTATCAGGAGGTGATGAAACTCGCGGGACTCGAATTGGCATTTATTGAGAAGGAGCAATTCGCGGTACTCCGCCCCCCGATTGCGAAGGATGGCACGA
>CBDULO010000094.1:0-3519 GCA_965368095.1 uncultured bacterium
CCCTTTGTAATGAGCTCACCCGACCAAGCACTATTTGGACGAGGCTGAATCGCAGGACCCGCATCAGCCGAAACGGAAGTGACTTTTGCCGGAGAACTCGCCGGGCCATTTACCACCTCAAAATCAATAGAAAACTTCCCGCCGCTCATTCTAATTAAACTCTCCGCAACAAGAACGAAGTCAGCCGAATATTTCCCGGCTGCTGACGGCGCTTTAATCGGAAATTGAAATCCCACTTGCTCCCCCGGATTTACTCTCGCTACCGGAAGTTTCTGAGCGAGTTCCTTTGTCACCCAATTATCCGTCGCCAAAATACTGTCGCTTTCAATACGTTTCGCTGAATCGTAATGATAGACGGAAACATAATACGGTCCATGATTCAGCCAGTAATTTTTCCCAATATTATGAAATCTGACATAGACTTGCCCGACCTCTCCCGGCTGGAGCTGTTTTGGATAGGTCAGTGAAAGCGTGCTCGCTTGAAAATCATAACGATTAATCGCATGCGCGGGAGTTGCGCCAATAAAAAAAGCGGAAATTATTCCGCTAATAACAAAACCTATGACGAATCGCTTAACCAACTGAACATGAAATTTGCCAGCAGTAAGCGCGTGCGACAATGAACGAGAAGACATATGAACTATGCTCCAAACGGGAGCGTGAACCCCATTGAACACCTTTATAGTAGCAGTTTTTTGGCATTTTGTCAATACAAATTCTTCGCTAAAACTAGTCTTTTTCATATTTTTTTCAACTAGATTTATCATTACGCCTATTTTCAATTTTCGTCCCACCTCATTTTCTGAACAAGAGATTTGTTCAGGTAATTTCGCCCCAACTCTATTCCCTGTATACTGTCTTCATGTCTCTTAAACGCGCGCTCGCCGTAAATACAGGCGTACAGATGGCGGGAAAAGTTGTCTCAACAGCCCTCGGCGTTGGAATCATCGGTCTCATGACCCGCATTCTTGGCACAAATGGATTCGGTGCCTATGCGACCGCGAATGCTTTTCTTCAGATCTTCGCGCTTCTCCTTGATCTCGGAATGAATGTGACGCAAGTCGCCATGCTTGGTGAACATGCGGGAGATGAGAAATATGAGAAAAGAATCACGTCCGCGTTTTTCACCTTGAGACTCTTACTCGCCATTGTGGTCCTCGGTGTTTTTGCTCCGGCCGTTGCCTTCCTCTTCCCATATCCGCTTGAACTGAAAATCGCGATTATCGCTCTCGCCGGCTCGTTCTTTTTCCCAAGTTTGAATCAAGTCGTGATGGGCGCGGAACAACGACACCTAAAAATGCATGCGGCGGCTTTCGCAGAAAATGTTGGACGCGTCATTGTATTCGCAGGGCTCATTTTCGCTCAAACGGCAAGCTGGGGCCTTATCCCAATCATGTGGCTCATCACAGTCGGAAGCTTCGGGAATTTCTTCACAAATATCCTTTTTGCGAGAAAATTTGCGGATTTCAGCTGGAATTGGGACCCGGCATTCTGGAAAACCGCTCTTTCAAGAAGCTGGCCGGTTGGTCTTTCGATCGCTTTTGGTCTCCTCTACTTTAAAGCCGATACCATCATCCTCTCCCTCTTCCGCTCACAAGCTGAAGTCGGGATTTATGGCGCCGCCTATCGCGTGCTTGAAATCCTCATCACCATCCCATTTATGTATGCCGGAGTTCTTCTGCCGATTCTTGCCGGAGCTTGGGCGAAGAAGGAGAAGGAAAAGTTCACCAAACTCATTTCCGCCTCCATTGATGTCATGATGATTATGCTTGTTCCAATGATTGTCGGAACCTGGCTTCTCGGGACGCGCATCATGACGGCCGTTGCCGGAGATGAATTTGCTTCTTCAGGCCCTATTCTCTCCGTGCTCATCGTGGCGATCGGCGCTATCTATCTCAATACGGTTTTCTCCCATGCCGTTGTCGCGCTCGATAAACAAAGAAATATGATTCCGGTTTATGCAGGAACGGCTATCGTGGCATTGATTGGATATTTCATTCTCATTCCTATTTACGGCATGTGGGCTGCCGCATGGATTACGGTCGCATCGGAAATTATTGTCGGCACCGGTTCATATTTCGTCACAAAAAAACTCGTGAATATCGGTTATCAAATAAAAGCGACTCTCGCTTCCATCGGAGCCGCCATCATCATGGCGGGAGCCGTCTGGTTCGTAAAAGATCTCTGGCTTCCCATTCCTATTGTTGTCGCCATTCTTGCCTACGCTTTTGCCCTCCTCCTATTTGGCGGGGTATCAAAAGAAACGCTTGGCGATATTCTCAAAATAAAAAAGAAGCAGCCGCCGATGCCGCCGGTAACCGGATAAATATGAAACGATTTTTTACGGTCTTGGCATTCGCGTGCTTTTGCATACTTGGAACCGGATGTGAAATACCCGTATCGCCATCTCTAGCACCGCCCCAGCCGAGCGATGAGATCGAACAAGTCGTTGCGCAAAATCCAAATCCCAAAATTGAAGCGGTCGCAAACGGTCTTGAAAAAATCGTATATTGGCATGGCTCTTCCACCAATGAATATCTTTTGCTTTATAAGATTGATCCGGAAAAATACACCTTTTCCACGGAGCATACAAGCTCGGCTAGGAGCATCGCGAATTGGCAAGCGGACCTGAGAACACCGGCGCTCATTGTCAATGGAGCCTATTTTCATGAAGACTATTCTCCTTCCGGCATGCTCATTATCGACGCCCAACAAATCGGCTCACGTGTATTTGATTTTGATAAATCGGCCATACTGGAACTCGAACCCTTGCCAAATATTATTGATACAAATACCTCTCCCGCCCCTACGGATTTACGAAACGCCCTCCAGAGTTACCCGCTGCTCATCAAGCAAGGTCGGGCCGGGATAGAGAAGGACAGCGAATTGCTCGCGAGACGAACCTTCTTCGGTATTGATACGGATAAAGATATCTATATCGGCATCTTGCCAAAATCGGAACTAAGTTTATTTACATTAAGCCGGGTGCTTGAACGCATGCCCATCAATTGGGCAACGGTCATAAACCTTGATGGCGGTCCTTCGAGCGGCATTGCGGTTGCGAATGACGAAATACATAATAGTATTTTTCCCGTACCGAATGTGATTATTGTGAGGAATAAATAAATGCGAAAGCCCCGAACGCGAGTATGCGAACGGGGCTTTAGTATTTGCTCTAGGAGCAGTTGGGAGCGCGCGAATGAACGATCCCGGGAATTCCGCCGTTTGTGAAGTATCCCGGATAGTAGATTCCTGACTTCACGGTGGCTCCGGGAGGGATTTCACAGCCGGGCAGAAGAACCGTTCCGGGCATAATGACGGCATTTGCGCCAATATAGCACCCGTCCCCGATAATGGCGCCGAGCTTGTGACGCCCGGTATTTACCATCGGAGACTCGTTCCGGCGGCAATCCTGAATCTTGATCTCACGGCAGTGATGACCTTTCCGATGAAGAATCTTCACTCCGGGATCGATGAACACATCCCGTCCGATACTCGAGTCTTTTACAACCGCCAAGA
>CBDULO010000095.1:0-3495 GCA_965368095.1 uncultured bacterium
CACTTCTTCCAATTGAAACTGAACAGTCCGATCATCGACGCGAATCACGGTGACATCTTGAAACGTGCTCGCGAGCGGACTTCGCCAATTTGGATTTTTAAGGGCTTGAAATGTAAAAATGATATCATCCGAACTCAAATCTTCTCCATCATGAAACTTCACATTCTCTCGAAGGGTAATTTCAAGGGTCTTTTGATCATCCGTCCAGCGGAAGCGTTCGGCGAGATCCGGGACGGGCTCATAAGAAGCATCCAGTCGGAAAAGGCCGGAATAAATCAACGCGCTTAAATCACGATCTACGTCATTCAGGGGAGCGAAAAGCGGATTAATGAGTTTTGGTGTTCCGATCAGCGCCTCGGTGACGATACCGCCGGAAGCGGGAACGCGCGTCAGCTGTAAACGCAGGAGATTTCCTCCGGCGACAATCAGGGCGATGCCAAATACGATAAGCGCGCCAATAAAGATCCGTCGCTCCGTGGCATCAAAGACGCGCCCTAAAAGCGTGAGTTGCTTCAAGCGGGGAACGCGTTTTTGGTCCGTGACAGATAAAACAAGCGCGTGATCATGGTGCGCATGGGGTTTAAATTCTTTTGACTCTCCCTTGGGCTTCTGCCAGAAAAAAATGCGTTGCCACAAGGAGGTGATTGTATCGAGCCACTTGGGCATGATTTACACTAAAAGTAAATTCAAGAGCGCGGTCGCAAAGAAGAGGACGGAGAGGGCGACCGTAATATAGTGAAGCCCTTTTTCAATGCCGCGCTTTGTTCGAAACACATTTCCTTCACCGCCAAAACCGGCACCGAGACCGGTACCGCGCTGCTGTAAGAGGATGCTCGTCACAAGCAAGACTGACAGAATCATTATGGCGACCGAAAAGATGGTTTGTCGCATATCGGCCATAACTTAGCTTTTCAATAGGAAAACGTCAATCCCTCTTATCGCGAGAGAGGCGGTTGATCATGGTATACTGGCGAAGAATGCAGTTTCAATTGTTTGGGAAAAGCATCCGTATTACGACATGGCGTATTGTCGCATTCTTGTTTGTTTTTGCCCTGCTGGCCCTTGTGATTTGGTTCGCTCTTGGCGTGGGAAAATACTATCGAGCGATCCAAAGCGGAGAGACGAATCCATTGTTAAATCAGCGTCTGGAATCTTCTATTTCGAGCGCGATCGCAAATAGCGATGTCACGGATGCGGATTTGCGCCGGCTCTATCGTTCCGACGCGCCGGAAATCGGCCCGAGAGATTCTTTATTAACCATTGTTGAATTTGTGGACTTCGGATGTCCATTCTGCCGAGCCTCATTCGAGCCGGTGAGAGAGATGACAACGAAATATAAGGATCGTGTGCGTTTAGTCATTCGTGATTTTCCTATCGAAGAAATCCACCCGGGGGCGATTCAAGCGGCTCACGGAGCAAGATGCGCAAAAGAGCAGAATAAGTACTGGGCGTATCACGACAAGTTATTTGTAAATCAAAACGCTTTTTCGGAGGATGAGCTTGTGCAGTATGCGCTCGAAATTGGCGCGGACACGGCGCGCTTTAGAACATGTATGGAAGAAGGGAGATATATGCAGGCGATTGAAAGCGATATCGCTGACGGTCTCGCCGCCGGCGTTCAAGGAACCCCAACCTTTTTCTTTAATGGACATCGATTGCAAGGCGCTCTGAATGAAGAGATGCTTGAATTGATTGTTGAGCAATTTCTGAACCCATCTTTATAGAGCATATGAAGAAAGGCATTACATATTTTCTGCTCGCCATATTCTCCATCGGAATATTTTCTTCCCTTGGAGTCATGCCGGCATATGCCGATCATGAACCGGGACATCCGGCGAGCACGGAAGAAACCGATAAGAAGACTGAGGAGCCTGAATCTGAAGCGGCGCAAAAAGCGAGGACACAGCAATGCCCTGAGCCGGTGAGCTTATTCCCCGTGCAATTGAATGTGCCATTTGGAAGCGTGGGGAAGGTAAGCGGGATCGCCGAATATATAAATGAAGGATACAAGTTTGGCGTTGGCGTGGTGCTGATCGTGGCTATTGTCATGGTGGTCTGGGGAGGGTTTCGTTATTTGATCGGTTCGAGTATCGGAGATGTGGCGCGCGGAAAAGAAATCATTCGAGATGCGATCGTCGGGATGCTCATCGTGCTTGGCGCTTATACGATTCTCCAAATTCTTAATCCCGCCACAACCAACCTCTCTACGCCGGCATTAGATGCGGTGAAATGTCAGCCGCTTGTTTTAACGCCTACCCAGTCCGGCAATACATGTACGACTGACGCAGACTGCGGGGAAGGAAAAAAGTGTGTGGACACCGGTTTTATATTCGAGTCCCGCCAATCAAATCCCGGATATTTTCTCTTTTCCGCGCAGGTTGCCGCTCCAATACGCGGGTTGATCGGCGCATTACGTTCTGATGCCGGAGCCGCGGCCACGGCGGGAGGGTTCGTGGACGGGTATGTTCAGCAGTTCGGCAGAAGCATTAAATATTGCAGTGATGGAAGCGCGGGCTCGCCTTGCGGAGAAGATGATGATTGTACGGCCGCGGGCGTGTCATGTATCGAGTCCTGGAATCTCTGTTCACGCGAGTCGGGACTGCCGGCAAGAGCGCCGTGCGACGATGATCATGAGTGTTCGTCCGGCGATGATAATTGTGTAGGCGGAGATCAGTCCATCTGTCGCGGAAATTCGAGGATCCTTACAAATGCCGATCTTCGCGCGGCAAGTTTCAATCTGAATAATTTACCGGATGACAGAAAGTGCGCTCGTGACCATGACTGTGAATCCGTGGGCGGACAGTGTTCCGGACCGGCCGGACATGAGGTGCGTTTCTGTGTTCCCGGTTCAGCATGGGTTGATGGATTTTTTACGGATACATACCGTACGGAAGCGGATCAGATCGAGCTGGGTTCCATTTGCTTTTTAGCACAAAACGGCATCGTGCCCGCAACATGTAATGGCGTAGGAGGCGCCAGATTTACGTGCATGGGCTGTCCGAGTTCCGGGGAGCGGAATTGGGAGCGGCTGAACGCTGAAACTGATCCTGAGCGTGTAAGAATCGGCTCGTGCAGAGCTTCATCCGACCTTGGAACCGCCTGCGCCGGCGGAAGCTAATCCCGCCGGAACTCTTGCCAGAATCAAAAATCCGTGATAGCCTCGGCGGCAATGTTTCTAAGCGCCTAGATTCAATTGCCACATGCCAAAAACAACAAAAAAAGCGACAAAAAAAACGTCCCCAAAGTCCGATTTCATTTCTATAAAAGGGGCGCGTACGCATAATTTGAAAAATATTTCGATTGATCTTCCAAAGGAAAAATTCATCGTGGTCACCGGTCTTTCGGGCTCGGGAAAGTCCTCACTTGCTTTTGATACGATTCACGCGGAAGGACAGCGCAGATATATGGAGAGTCTTTCTTCATATGCAAGGCAATTTTTAGAGCTTCAAGATAAACCGGATGTTGATGAGATCACGGGCCTCTCGCCGACCATTG
>CBDULO010000096.1:0-3495 GCA_965368095.1 uncultured bacterium
AGCTTATTTTTTGATATTTTAGAAATACTTGCCGGTACTTCTTTTGCCCGATATCGTACGGCGACATGTATCAAGCCGCCCTTTTTTGGCGTCTCGCTCAACCAATGCGTATCTCGAACCTCTGCTTGCGAAGAAAAAAGCATTTCATGATCACGGCTCGGAACAACAATGAGTCTATTTTGTACTCGGTCCTTCCCCGCCGCGTACCAAGCATGTTCATTATCATATACCTTGAAGCCATGACGCTGGCCGATGGTAATCGCGTCCAAGCCATCATGTGATCCGACAATATTTCCGTTCGGATCAACCACCTCTCCGGGAGTCGCAGGAATTTTCTTGCGTAAAAATTCATGAATATCCAGATCTCCGACAAAGCAAATCCCCTGGCTGTCCGGCTTGCTTGCCGTGATAAGATTTTTCTTCGCCGCCATGCGGCGCACCTCGTCTTTCGTGAATCCTCCTATTGGAAAAAGCACCTTTGACAATGTGTCGCGCGGAATGCGATGAAGAAAATAACTTTGATCTTTATTTGCATCGATGCCTTTAAGCAAGCGCCATCTCCCATCGGCACCTTCTTCAATACGCGCATAATGTCCGGTCGCAATATAATCAAACCCCCGCCTCATTGCTTCATCAAAGAAGAGGCCGAACTTAATTTCTTCATTACATAAAATATCGGGATTCGGCGTGATTCCCGATTCATATTCTTTGAACATCCTTTCCAGAACTTTTTCACGATACGCTTCTTCAAAATCAAGAGTTAGAAGCGGAATATGCAGAGCCGCCGCGATCCGCATCGCGTCCCGCCGCTCTTTTTTCCATTCACATTCCCCCGTCCATATATCCTTCGTATCGGAAAAATTCTTCATGAACGCGCCCGTGACCTCATAGCCCTCTTCAATGAGAAGCGCGGCCGTCAAACTCGAATCAACCCCGCCGCTCATACCAACGAGGACACGCCTTCCTTCGTGCTTCTTTTTTTGCTTTGTAGACATGTTTATCTGCCAGAATATTTTGCGATGAGGCTCACGGGATCGTCCCAGGAAAGTACTTGGATTCGCTGTATTCTGAAACGACTCTTATAGCTCTGTGTCGATCCGGGACCGATGCGGAAAGCCATATCATAGCCGGCTTCATCCACCTCATATTCCATCATCTTCGAGAATGCTCCGTATGGGTAACTGAAAGCGGTGACCGGTTTTTCAAGAATATCCTCGAGGATTTCTTTCGACTCTTTCATCTCCTTCTCGCGAGAAGCGGCACTCATTCGTGTAAGCGCGCCATGCGTTACCGAATGGGCTGCGATAGCCATATTCGGATCACTCGATAGCTCGCGAAGCATTTTTTCATCCATATATCCATTCAGCTTTATTCCATCGGTATAAATGAAAAATGTCGCGGGAAAATTGTATTTCTTCAGAATCGGATAGGCCTCGCTCATGTGACTTTTGTGCCCGTCGTCGAAGGTTAGCAGAACAGGCTGATCTGGCAAGATGCCCGGCCCCTGCTTTAGAGACCTCCAGAATGTTTCAAGCGTGATCGGCGTATACCCGCCCTCTTTCAAACTTTTCATTTGCGCTTCAAGCGCTTTCGGATTTACCGAATAGAATCGTTCGCGAGCATTATGTTGCGGCCCAATATATCTAATGTGATGATACATGAGCACCGGAATAATAATTTCTCTATCATCAGACGCCGCTTTTGAATACTCCCGGCAGAGGGATTGTTCGAGACATCCTGCTTCATAAGCTATTTCTTGAACAACTCTTGTACTCGTTTGAGTCGTTTGCGCCTGACTTGTATTGAACCAATTTACGAACCATTGCTCACTCACAAAAGCAACCGCCGCAATGGAAGCGAAAAAGATGAATGCTCCGTGAATATTTATTTTTTTCTCTCGACGCCTTTTTGTCATGATCAAATATGCAGATCGTGCAGCTTCGCGCGGGTTGCCGGACCAACGACGCCATAGCCGGTATCAACTCGATTATTCACAATCCCATATTTCATCTGAAAACGCTGTACCGCTTGTAAAGTGAGCGGGCCGAAAAAGCCGCTGACAATTCCTTCCGGATATACCTCTCGGTCTTTAGACAGCCACGATTGTAATATTTTTACCTGTTCATTCTTTTGACCGTAGACCAGCACTTGCTGCAACCCTTTTTGCGATACTTCTAAATCCTTCTCTTTGGACGCGTCCAAAGCTTCCGCCGCTTTCACATCCAGATGATGATCGAGATAAAACTCATAGAGTTTTGACCTGGTTGCCGGACCGACAACGCCATACCCTCGCTCTCCAGGACTTCCGACGACCTGGTACTTTATTTGAAAGCGCTGCACTGCTTGCAAGGTGAGCGGGCCGAAAAAGCCGCTCGCGATCGCGTCCGGATACACCTCTTTATCCAAAGAAAGCCATTGCTGGAGCGTCTTTACTTCCGCCGACCGCATGCCATAGGTAAGTTGGCGAGAAAGCATTTTCTCCGGCTGAATTGGCTCTGTAAATAATTCCGGACGATCCCAGGCCCACTCCGCCAAGCGCTTTACGGAATTAAATGATCCTGATTTTGTTGGAGCGCCGAGCACAACAACGATTACCTCATATTTGGGATCATGCACCCCATTATTATATGGCTGCAATCTTGAGACGAGATTGTATCGACTTTCATGCAAATATCCCGTTTTTCCACCCGTCACCCAAACATCATCATCCGCCAAAAAAGTTGCATTCGTGCTTCCAATGGTCTTTATTTCTCCCGTATTTCGAATTTGAAAACGATAGCTTCCGACGGTTGCGGCGCTTCGCATAATTTCATGATCAAATGCCGCTTCGGCAATTCGAGCCATATCATAGGCGGTGGTCGTATTTCCCACCTCCATGCCGGAAGCTTCGTATACATGGGTATTTTTTGCTCCCACGCGCTTTGCGATGGCATTCATTTTCCCGACAAAATCTTGTTGGCTTATGCCGGATACGCGGCTTAAAGCCATGGCCGCATTATTCGCGCTGGCAGTGATTGCTGAATATAAAAGATCTCGAATACGCAGCGTCGAGCCAGTAGCCACTCGAAGCCTGCCGCCGCCGACTTCATCTTCCGCTTCAATACTCACGACTCGCTCCCAGGACGGGTGCGACTCGATAGTGGCAAGGCCCGTTAATAACTTGGTTAAACTGGCCGCGACATGCGGTTTTTCCGGATTATACGCATAAATCACATGCCGGCTCTTTGGCTGCATGATAATCGCCGCCTCGAACTCCCCCTCTTCAGGGACAAAGCTTTCCGCCCGCGCGCCAAGCGGCAGGAGAAAAATGATACATGTAAAAATGAGAAGACGCTTCATATTATGAACCTAAAAGGAAAATGCCGATGATAATAGCGAGGGCGATGCGATAAAAAACGAATACATCATATTTTCTCTTCTTAAGATACGAAAGAAGAAAGCGGATGGCAAAAAGGCCAAATATTACCGCGGAAAGATAGCCGGCAATATGCGATA
>CBDULO010000097.1:0-3465 GCA_965368095.1 uncultured bacterium
ATCTTTTCCTCCGTGGATGAATTTGCCTATTTATTTGGCGGGTGTCAATGCTTTGTTTTAATGGCTTATTCATGGTTTATGAGCTCAATTTGTCACTAAAGCATATTATTTTGAATATAAAACCACCCACATACATGCGGAGTGGTTTTTATGATGGGACGGGTGGGGATCCTCCTCACCCGACATTCACTGCCCGCAAGCGGGGCCCGTTCAATCCGATGCACATACTTCACCAAGTCAAAACCCCGCCAAAAGGCAGGGTTTCAACTTGGTGGGACGGGTGGGGATCGAACCCACGACCATTGGCTTAAAAGGCCACTGCTCTACCACTGAGCTACCATCCCGACGAACGAGCATCGCGAGCGCGCTTGCGCCCTCATGATCGAGTGAGGAGGGAAGGGATCGTTTGTCCGATACCATCCCGAAGAGCGAATTGCCGTAGGATATTAGCGAAAGTAGGGGAAATAATCAAGATAGGGAGTCAATTTGTTTTTGACAGACAAATCTCTTCCGGTTATGAATAGATAAACAATCCTATGAAAATACACTATTTTATCCCGGTTCTTGCCGCTCTCGTCTTGCTTGGCCAGGGCTGTACGGTTTTTAATCAGGGCCAAGATCAAGACGCTCCTGAAACTCCGGAAACTTCCATGGAGAAAATGGAGAATGATGATCTCACGGAGGCGGACTCTTTCATGGAAGGGGATTCGGCAGAAAAAGAAGATGGCGAAGCAATGGAGGGAGCTGATGATACCGAAACGCCCGCTCCTATCATGGCGACAAAAGAATATCGGGGCTTCTGGTTTGATATTCAATATCCGGAAACATTTACCGCGAGTCCGAATGGTCCGACATATGAGTCTCGCGGAGGTACGACGGATGTCCAAACCGACGCGGCACAATTTGAATCGCCGGACGGCCTCGTTGCATTTTATGTCTATTCGCCGCTGTGGTCAGGGGATCCGGATTATTTACAGGTAGCTTCAAATGAAACGCTTGTTGATGAGAAGACAACCGAGGTACCGGAAGAGAATCCGGAGCTTGGCATGGTTGTGACGAAGTGGGCCACGATACGTGCCAATGACGGCTCATATACTCGGTCATATGTTTCCATTCGCGAGCAGGTGGGGAGTGGAAGCGATCTGCATCATGTTTTTGGAATTAAATACGCGAATCAAGCGGCATACGATCAGTATCGCGATGAATATCTGAGATTTAAAAACTCGTTGCGACAATACTCCGATTAAGAAAACGAAAGGCCCTCGAAAAGGGCTTTTTCATTATCTGTGATACCATTTTCATATTGATGAAAATCTATTATCTCGGATCGAAAGGCATCCCTTCTTCTGCGATCGCAGGCGCGGGCGGCGTTGAAAGGCATGTTGAGCAAATTGCCATGCGGCTTACGAATCGCGGGCATGAGGTTTTTGTCTACTCTCGACTTCATGCGGAGAATGGAAAAAAGAAGAAATATGAGGGAGTGAATATTATCGGCCTCCCTTCCATTCGCACGAAGAATCTTGATACGATTTCGCATGTTTTTCTTTCCACCATGCATGTCCTTTTTCAAGACGCTGATATTATTCATTATCATGGCGTCGGTCCGTCAACGCTCGCTTGGATCCCGCGGCTCTTGAAGCGCAAGAGCACCGTTATTTCGACATTTCATAGCCGCGATTTTTTCGATAGCAAATGGTCTTGGGCGGCAAAAAAATATTTACGGTTTGGAGAGTGGGCGGCCGTGCATTTTCCGCATTTCACCATTGTTGTGTCGCATGTCCTGCAGGTGCTTTGCAGAAAAACCTATCGCAAGGAAGTGACATATATTCCAAATGGAACGGAGCTCATGACGCCGCAAGGAACGGCGCATATAAAAGATTTGGGACTCGAGCCGGGAAAATTTATTTTATCTGTCGGGCGGCTTGTGCCGAATAAGGCATATGACGTGGCAATTCGCGCGTTCAAGCATGTAAAAACCGATATGAAGTATATTATTGCCGGTGCGGCGTATTATGCCGAGGAACATGTAGCGGAGTTAAAAAAACTCGCGGAAAAAGATGATCGGGTGAAGCTGATCGGATATCAGTCCGGAGCGGTTCTCAAAGAGTTATATTCTCATGCATATGCATTTTTGCATCCGTCGCGCCGTGAAGGATTATCGGTGGCGATTATTGAAGCGATGTCCGCCGGGCGCGTGGTGATTATGTCTGATATTGAGGAGAATTTGGAATTGATCGATCATAGCGGGATTGCCTTTCCGACGGATGATGAGGAAGAGCTTGCGAAAACGCTTGAATACGTTTTAGCTGATCCGGAAATGGTGCGGGAGCGCGGAGAGCGTGCAAGGAATATTGTTAAAAATGAATATTCTTGGGATAAGGTGGTCGACGATATTCAGCATTTGTATCATGATATAGACTCATGAAAGTAGTTATTTTGGGACTCGGACAATATGAACATGGAAGCGGTATTTCCGCTGCCTTGTATTTTGCTAAGCGAGGCGACGATGTGATCGTGACGGATATAAAAAAAGCGAGCTTGCTTGGCGATAATCCGAGACGACTCAAGAAATTTAAAAATGTGAAGTTGGTTTTGGGGCGTCACGACCTTGATGATATTCGCGACGCGGATTTGGTTGTGAGGAATCCCGGTGTTCCGGATGGCGCGACGCCGTTGAGGCTTGCGCGGAAACTGGACAAAGCTATAGTGAGCGATGTCTCAATTTTTCTTGAACAGTGTTCGGCGAAAGTGATTGGAATCACGGGGACGCGCGGGAAAAGCACGACCTCAAGCCTGCTTGCCGAAATGCTCAAAGCATCAAAAAAGTGGCGGAAGGTTTGGCTTGGTGGGAATATTCTTATTGCTCCGCTTACATTTCTGGATCAGGTCAAAAAGAATGACATTGTAGTCCTTGAGCTTTCGAGCTGGCAATTGGAATCGCTTGGAGCACGGGGACTGTCCCCGCAGATCGCACTATGGACAAATCTTACGCGAGATCATTTGAATGTACACGGAAGCATGGAGGAATATGCGGAAGCGAAAGCTCAGATCTTTCGACATCAGGGACCGCGAGATAAAGTATATTTTCCAAAAGACACGTTCTTTGACTTGTACGTGAAGGAAGCGGCGAGTGAGGTGTATCGCTGGGGCAAGCGAGGGAGTGAGGAAGAGAAAATTGTTGACGCGGTCGAGATGAGGTTGGAGGGCGAGCATAATCGTATGAATGCGATTGCGGCGACAGCTGTTGCGAGAGGCTTAAAGGTTTCCAAGACGCGCATTATGGAGGTGCTTGCAAAATTTAAAGGGATTCCAAATCGGCAAGAGATTCTTAGGAAAAAGAACGGAGTCACCATTGTTAATGATACGACGGCTACAACCCCGGATGCCGTTCGCGCGGCTATTAAGCGATTTTCTAAACAAGGAAAAATATTTCTGATTTTCGGCGGAGCGGATAAGGGGCTGGCA
>CBDULO010000098.1:0-3383 GCA_965368095.1 uncultured bacterium
CAGGTGGTGAAGTTTTCTTCGAACTCAGACATATCAACCTCCTTTGCGATCAAGAAAATCGCGGTTGATAAAAGTCTGTGATCAGCAAGATTATTCGGAAAGTAAAGGACAAACCCCTTGTCAGGAATATGGCCCCCGACGTGATATCCTTGTCAGGAATATCGCCCCGCAAAGGCTTGAACCATGGTCAGGACGTATAAACAGAAGAACCGTTATTGCCGGGATACGAAGTTATCCGAGCCGGTATATCTCTGTCTTGCCCGTTTGTTCAGCGAAGGCCACACGGAAACGATGGCAGCAAGGATCATGCGGCGCTGGTGTGCGCGATATGGCGATAAGCCCGTTTCACGCCAGGCGATCAACGGGCACTTCCAGCGTTTTGGCCAATATCTCTGGATTTTGATTTTCAAGAATCCGGATCAGGACTTCCCATACGATAAGAGCTGGACCGGTTATAAGGATTTATCGTTTCTGAGGGAGTTGGTTTATTTTCCTGGGGATTCTTACGAAAGGCGGCTTAAAAGGATAACTCTGGAAAATAAAAGAAATCGGGAATTATTTTCCAAACACGATCCGATGATCCTAGAGGTTGATCCTAGCGACTCGTTGAAATCTGAGGAAATCACAGTGCTTTACAAGGTTTCTCAAGAATTGAACGGGATACCGGACAAAACCTTTTATGTATATTGGGCGCGGGCATATTGGATTGCGGACTTCAAACGGAAAAATAAAGGTTTGACAGATCGAGGTGCTTATACATCGCTTTTTGAAAAGATGGTAGACGCATTCCTGTCGCCGTTGCGCAATCTTCCGAATATGAACCGGCCCGGCCAGCAACGGTTTTTCCTCTACGGCATAAGTCTGATCCGGATATATTTTTCTGGCGATAGTACCCCTGAAAAGGCGGAGCGCTACTTTTTCGGTGAAGAACCAGTGATAGACAATACTGTTATCATGCCGATATTGACCGAAGCGCCCGATGATTTAGCCGAAATCACGCCGCTAGAATTTCTATTCTTGTTTGACCAAATGCGGGACATGGATGCGAATACCGGAAGTCTTGCACTCAAGAAGGGTTTGGAAAGGCTGCGGCAGAGATCGCTTGGCGTTATTGATAAGACTGCGCTTGTAAAGCAAGTCCGTGATGAAGCAGACGTGTATATCAGGGAAGATCATGTTCGCTAAAGGGCTCAGGAATATCCATGTCCTCAAGGATTTTTGGTCTTAGCGCTTCCTGACGCTTGGTGCTCATACGGCGCCACTTTAAAAAACCTTTATCAAATATCCCGCTGTTCCGGTCGTAGCGTTCTTTGTCATTGTGGAAAATTTCCATGCTTGTATCAAAATCATCTCCATCATAACCTGCGACACGCATATAAAATTCATTCAGGAGTAATCCGCGTTTCTGCTTATATTCTTCTTCCAGCATTGTGTATTCGGGGTCGTTCTGCGCTTCCCCAAATTGGCCGTTTAAATCGTCTTGCATTCATACCTGCCTTTCCTTGTTCCTACTGATACATAATGTCGGTGTCCTTGTTCAAGAAAAATACGAATAGGGCTATATCAATCCGGCGTTTCGAACGCGCTCGCGCATCTCTTCTAGGCTTGGAATTGTGTCTGGTGTTTCGGCAGATATGATGTGGTCGAGGACAAATTCCCAGACTTGAGCCGCACGCCGTTTTTCAAAATCATAGGAATACTGGACATAGACTTCCCCGGTGACATCGCGGTCGCCATCGCTATGGTTAAGCATTAGTCTGGCGTAAAGTTTGGGGAGGCCGACCGCTGTAATCCATGTCGCTCCGGTTCGGCGTTGATCATGCGGGCAGATATCCTGAATATTTAACTTTTCTCTGGTGCGGCGCATGGCTTGAGAGAAGGCCGATTTACCGAATGGCTTCAACTCAGTGTTTTTCTTTTTGGGCGGGCATTGTGCGCGTGTAGCCCCGAAAACGTAATCTGAGGCATCCGTGTAAGGACGAACACTATCAATGAGCTCAAGAGCATGTTTGTTGAGCGGAACTCTGTGCATGGTCTTATTTTTTGTCTCATGACGTTCCATTTGCCACACACCTTCATCGAGCTTTAACGATGAATATTTCATATTCCGGATTTCAATGCTGCGCTGCATTGTGACCAAAGAGAATTTCAGCGCGGCGCATGTCACGGGAGGGACGCCGCATTGGTCAATTTTATTCCAGAGGAGCCAGATTTCCTTGAATGAAAGAACCCGACTACGTCGGCCAGGCTCGCCAAGAGAATCTATTTCCACCACTGGGTTCGAAGTGATCAGCTTTTTCTTTTGCGCCAAATTAAAAAGCTGTCTTGTATAGGCAAGGGTGTTCTTTACAGCGACGCGGCCACCGCGTACCGCATTCGCTCTATTTTTTGCACGTTTAAGAATTCTTGACTGGATGAGTTCAATATCACTGGGGCTAACCTCATCAATCAACTTGTCTCCAATGACAGGGACAACATCATTGGCAAATACTCGCTCTTCTTCCGTGATAGAAGTCTTACCGCGCAGGCGCATTAGGTCGAGGTAGGTATCAATGAACGCTGATACTGTATTTTTGTTTTCCTGAACTTTGAGGGCTTCTTGTTTCTCGGAAACCGGATCACGACCATAGTCGTTGACCTGCTCATAATATTCGTCGTACTGGCGTCGAGCACTCCGAATTGTATGCTCCGGGTACTTACCTATCGTCAGCCAGCGACTTTTTCTACCGAACATATACTTATAGACGAAAGATTTATGTCCTTTTGGCGTGACCCGAAGTCCAAAGCCCGGACATCCGTCGCACCAATATATTTCTCGTTTTTCGGTCGGCTTTATGTTTCTTATTACGGTATCTATAAATCGAATTGTTTGTGGCATCCATGCACTTTCTTGTTTTTATAAATATTATTCTGGGCTACTCTGGGCTACTCAGAATATGTTTACAACATGAGCAGAATGAGCACCTATGGACAAGAAAAATATTCTGTAACCCTTTATAGGTAGGCATTCTGCCGTAAATGGGGTGCAGAAAATCGAATGAAAAGTTGTTGAATGCCTTCAATCGCTTTTAACCCTTTTCCAGATTAAGTTACAGCGATTAATAACGAGTTAAAGCTACTGACTACGGATCAGAAGGTCGGGGGTTCGAATCCTCCCGAGCGCGCCATAAAAATCAAATTATTTCATTGCATTACAGGACAACGCAAAGCTTACTTACTTGATGGGTATATCTTGGGCTACTCACTGGGCTACTCATAAGAATTATAGCCGTCATCGCTATCGGGAATTTCTGTGGATGATTCATCGTCCACTCTGCGATAGGTCTGCGGGTTGCGTATCCAGTCGTGAATGTCGCGTAAGTAAAATGCTTTGCGCATAGACC
>CBDULO010000099.1:0-3357 GCA_965368095.1 uncultured bacterium
GTTCCATAGAGAGTGGTATTATTTTGTGAATGATTCGATTTTACGGGCTTTGGATTCTTCTGTATAGGCTTCAAGCATATCTCCCACTTCCAGCTTGAATTTCCCTGAAAAACTCAAGCCGCATTCTTGGCCGGCCGCGACTTCTTTCACATCGGTTTTCCCGGACTGAAGTGCAGCAATACTCCCTTCGTCCATAATTTCCCCTCCTCGCCAAATGCGCAATTTTGCTTCGGGAATGAGCTTCCCCTCTTTCACTTTTACGCCGACAATCATTTTGTCGGATTCCGTTCGGAAAATTGCGGCAACTTCCGCCTTCCCCAGTTCCGTCACAATGGTTTCCTGCGGGAGCAAGGCATTAAGTCGAGCAACGATATCATTGAAGAGATCGTAAATCACGCCGAATTTCAGCACGTCGATTTCTTTTTCTCTCGCATCCACTTCAATACCGGTTGGAACTTGCACATTAAATCCATAGACAACGGATGGCTTGGACGCGTCCGCGCGCTCAACGTCGGTTTCAGTCACATTTCCGAGCCCCTTTTGAATCACCTTCACGCCGACAAGATCATGCTCAACTTTTTCAATCATCCCCAAAAGCGCCTCAAGACTTCCGAGTACGTCCGCTTTCAATACAATATGCAAATATTTCTTTCCTGTTTCCTCGTCTTCTTCCTGCTTGATGATTTTTGTTGCCGTAAATGATTCCGCGACTTGGTGCGATGTTTTCGCTTTCTTTTGCACCAATTTTTTTGGATTCTCTGGAACTTGAACAATATCCCCAACTGCCGGAGCGGTTTTAAATCCAATAATTTTCACCGGCATGCCCGGCCCCGCTTCTTTTACCTGCTCCCCTTTCCAATCTTTCATCGCACGCACGCGTCCATATGCCGCGTCATCAATGCCGAGATGCTGATTGGGTTTCAAGGTGCCGTTTTGCACGATGACGGTCGCAACCGGCCCCTCGCCTTTATCGACATGCGACTCGATAATGGTTCCTACCGCATGCGTATTCGGATTTGCGCGAATCTGCTCTTTTTCCATTTCCGCAACAAGAAGCACGAGGTCCAATAATTCATCCACGCCATCTCCCGTAAGCGCGGAAATTTTTGCCATCGGAACCTTTCCTCCCCACTCTTCAACCGTGACCTTCATTTCCGCAAGCTGTCCCATGACGCGGTTTGGATCCGCTTCCGGCTTATCCATCTTATTCATCGCCACGATAAATGGCAGTCCGGCGGCTTTAATAATATCAATCGCTTCCTTTGTTTGCGGCTGCACGCCATCGTCCGCGGCAACCACAAGAATGGCAATATCCGCCACCTTGGCCCCTCGAGATCGCATCACGGTAAATGCTTCGTGGCCGGGCGTATCGATAAAGGTAATATTCTCTCCTTTCTTCTCAACTTGATACGCGCCGATATGCTGGGTAATGCCTCCGCTTTCTTTGTCGACAATATTTGTCGCGCGAATGGCATCAAGTGTTTTTGTTTTTCCATGATCCACATGACCCATGACCACCACGACCGGCGGACGCTTTTCCAAATCTTCGTCTTTCTCACTTGATAAAATGCCTTTCAATTTATTTTCTCCTTCATCGAATTTCTCCATCTCTTTTTCTTCCTCGGATTCTGGCGTTGCGTCATAGCCAAGCTCCTCGGCAATAATTGCCGCCGTCGTGAAATCAATGCGTTCATTTTGCGAAGCGAGAATTCCCGCCTTCATCAATTGCTGAATGACGCCGGTCACGGGCAGACCCAGCTTCCCCGCAAACTCTCGCACGGAAATTACCGGAGGAAGCACGACGCTTTTCTTTTCTCCCCCTTCTTCTTTTTCATCGCTTGCCGCTCCGGAGCGCTGAACAAGCTGCGCACGCAGACGCTCCTTGCGCTGATGCTCGAGCCATTTCTTATAAATCTTGTCCGCGACGCGATTATCCACTTTGATGGCGCGCGCGCCAATATCGAAGCCAAGCTCAGGCAATTTTGCGAGAAGCTCTTGCGGTGTGACGCGTAATCTACGGGCGAGTTCGGTGACGTTCATGTCCGCTAAATTAAGCTAAAAATGGACTTTGGTCAAGCTATCACCCTCCTTGCGCTGTCTTGATGAACACGGCATTGTACTCATATGGAAGGATTCATCTTGGTAGATAAACCGGCCGGACTCACATCCCATGATGTGATTGATCGGCTTCGAAAAATCACCGGCATCCGAAAGATTGGCCATGCCGGAACACTTGATCCATTCGCGACCGGCCTGCTTTTGATTGCCATCGGGCCGTATACGAAAAAACTTCAAGGCTATGTCGGCCTTGATAAAACCTATGAGGCGCGCATGCACCTTGGGGCCGCGAGCCGGACATATGACACCGAGGGAGAAGTCACGGTTTCGATTCATGAACAGCCCGCCAATTTCAATGAAGAAACGATTGAAAAAGCTCTTGAGCGCTTCCGCGGAGGATATCTCCAGAAGGCGCCGATTTTTAGCGCGAAAAAAGTGAAAGGAAGAAAATTGTATGAACTCGCGCGAAAGGGAAAAGCGGATGAATCGCTCAGACCTGAAAAACAGGTCGAGATACAATCGCTGAAGTTATTGAAATTCAAATGGCCGCATGCCGATCTTCTCATCTCTTGCGGAAGCGGAACCTATATCCGATCTCTTGTACATGATATCGGCGAAACGCTCGACATCGGCGCGTATACGGAAGAACTGAGACGAATAAAGATTGGGGATTTTTCCATAGAACAAGCTCTCGACTTAGCGTCGCTCACGGCAGAAAAAATAGCGGAATCGCTCATCCTAGACACGCCCCAAAACGACTGATACTCTGGACATACCGACCTAATTCTTGATTGACCCGGATGCATTACTGGCCTTTTCTGGTCGAAAGCTCTGAATATCCTGAGAACGAATCCGAACCAATACCATTCTTGAGACTTCTCACCAAAAAAGAATATCCTGTTTTTTAACGAATATCCGCGCATCGCGTAAAGGTATTCGCAGATCCACGCCTGTAATGTTTTCGGATATGAAAAATATATGCCGACGATTTTTTACTTTATTATCGCCCTTGCCGCGGGTATCGGTATCGGCGTGCTCTTGGGTTCGTATCTAAAAAAGTTCCGCCACAAACAGACGCTTACCGATGCCGAGGCCGAAGCAAAGAAACTTATCGGTGACGCGGAAGCGAAACATACCGACGTCCTGCAACGCGCAAAGGAAAAAGCAATCGCCATTCTTGAAGAAGCAAGAAAAGAAGAAAAGCAGGCCATGGAAGAGCTGAAGCAACAGCAACGCGAGTTATTGGATCGTGAAAAGAATTTTCAAGAAAAACTGCTCGAAATCGACACGAAAAAAGCG
>CBDULO010000100.1:0-3334 GCA_965368095.1 uncultured bacterium
ATTCCATCTTTATGCTCCGGCGGTGAGTATACGGTATAGAGTTTGAGCTCGGTTTTGCCCGTATTAATGAAGTTATGCTCGGTCCCCGCGGGAATCACGATGGCGAAATCATCAGAAACCTCATGTTCTACGCCGTCCAAAATTGCTTTTGCCGAACCTTGTTCAATGCGAATAAATTGATCAAGATCATGAATTTCCATGCCAATCTCATCTCCAGGATGAATATTCATGAGAACGAGCTGTGAATTTTTTGCCGTGTATAAAACGCGCCGATAGTCTGAATTTTCAAGCGTCGCTTTTTCAATATTTGTAATATATCCTTTCATATATTTATTACAGCAGATCGGTGCAAGGGTGGCCAGTTTTCCGCCTATTTTTTTGCCGCTGGAATTTTTAGAATGAATGTCGCGCCTTTCGGTTTTGATTTTTCAACAGAAACGCTCCCACCATAGCGCTTCATGGTTTCATGCACAATATAAAGACCGAGGCCCGTATTTCCCGTTTTACCAAATTTGAAGCCTTCCTTGAAAATATCTTTTTGAATTTTTTCCGGAATACCTTTTCCATAATCCGTCATTCTAATTTCACATTCATCGCCGACGCGCTTGATATGAATGTCCATTTTTTTTGTTTTTCCGTGCATGATGGCATTTCGAATAATATTATCAAATGCCGAGCTAAGAGCGGTATCTGCCATAATTCGACATGTTCCCTTCACCTTGATGGGAATGGGATATTTCGCAATGACATCCAGCATTATTTTTTTGGAAGAAATAATTTCAAGCGTTGTATCGCCCTTTTCCGCCAGCGTTTCCAGCTGCTTCATATTGTCGACCAAGTCAATGCCTTCTTGCGCGGAATTGTAAGCAGCTGTTAACCACTCATTTTTCTTGTGCCCGCCGTTCATTTCCATGGCGTATTTCACCTTCATGAGTTTATTGCGAATATCATGGCGCAGAATACGATTAATGGTTTTTAATAGCGTATACAGTTTTGAAATATTATTTTCCGCCACGCGTCTGGAGGAAATATTTTTTGCCAAAATAAATGAAAAGAGGCTTAAAAGAAAGATGATGAAAACATTCGCTACGGCGATTCGGTAGAGAAGAATGCTGGACGCTATGTGGATATCTTCTTTTGGCACGAAGGATGCAACATGCCAGTGATAGTCGTTTCCGGCATTAACGGTCGTGAAGGGCTTTGTATTTTTTTGCAAAATATTGGGAATCCTTAGCGTGGCGACCGGAAAGATTTGAGTGAACGAGTAGAGGTCTCCGCTGATTAAGAACTGGCCGCTATGCTCGACATGCACTCTTTTCCAGAGTTCCGGCTCCAATTGTTCCAATGTATGATTTTTTCTTTCCGGATACATGAAGCCCCATTCCATATTTGGATCCGGGTGCTCCATGAAGTATCCTTCCCGGTTTGCAAGAAGAAGATTTCCCGGGTCGCTTTGATAGAGATTGTCTAGCTTTTTCAAAAGGGCATCGCCGAGTGCATTGAGAATGATTATGCCTTCTCTTTCACCATTTGCATCGAATACCGGCGCGACAAATCGGATCATGGGCTTTTCCGGAAGCTCTATCTGGTTATTTTCGATATTTAAATCAAACGGGGAGACGAAGACCTCTCCGCGCTTCAAGTTATTTGCTTCTCTGAAATAATATCGGCTGGACTTATCCTGCAGAGCGCTCTTTGGGACTTCGTAAAAATTATCATTTACTTTATTTATTCGGATCATTTCCTTTCCGGTATTGTCCAAATATCGCACTTGGTCATAGATCCGGCGGGACTGTGCTAAAACCAGGAGCGTGTCGGAAAAATTTTGCAGGTCTTTATTTTCTTGCGTTTCCAGATAGGAGTGAATGGCGGGCGCTTCGGTTGTTATGAGAAGATCAGAGGTGACGTCATAAAAAAAACTGGAAATGGTTTTGCTCATTAATTCGATGCGATCCCTCTCTCGCTGCTCGCCATGATTAATCTCGGCGAAATAATCATTGAAATAAATTATCGTGGAAACGCCCACGATGAGGAGGGTCGATGAGAAAAAAGTAATTAAGAAAAAACGAAATGTATAGCGGTCATTGTCACCGCCGATTTTTGAAAGAGCATTTTTAATGGCACCTGTCATTTCTCGAGTATTATACCATTTTCTTTGTTCGGATTATTCACAATAAAAAAATAACCGGGGCTTTCTCCGGTTATTTTTATTGGGCTATTCGTCCTTCTTTGGCAGACCCCATGTCCATTTTGGCTTTTCGCCGGTTTTATAGCAGATGGCGATGAGCGTTGCCGTCAGCAGAATAAGCGGAAGGAATAGCATGAGAGCCAATTCATTGGCGGGTGCGCTTTCATCAATTGTGAGCGCCAATCCAATGAGAAGAGCGAGATATAGGAGGGTTACCGCCCATCCTTGCCAGCTTGCGGGTGTCCAGCCCCATCCGTACAGTTTTCGCTTAAACCAATATCCGTTTGGATTATCTTTCAAATACTCTATATAGGAATTTATGATGCTCATATATAGATACGTTGAACGATTTTTTTGAAAAAATCAAGGGTTGCGAACCATATAAGAAAGACGTAGTCTCATTTTATGGAAATTGTTGTTATCTATGCTTCGCATAGCGGAAATACGGAATCGGAAGCCTTTGGTATTAAGAAATGCCTTGAGGAAATGGGGCACGATGTGAAGTGTTTTGACGCCGCGAGAGCTGAAGCGGCGTCTTTTCAAGGTATTGACGCGTTATTTTTCGGATGCGCGACATATGGACATGGCGAGCTGAATGAGGAGGCGAAGGATTTTTTTGAGGAGCTCAAAAAGAAAAAGATTTCCTTAAAGGATATCCCGGCGGCGGTATTTGGCTTGGGGGAATCCGTCTATCCCGATTTTGCTTCAGCCGTTCATATTGCCGAGGAAGAATTTGCGCTTCTTGGGGCAAAGGTCGTTCTTCCTTCATTAAAGATAGATATGATGGAATATGATCGAGAGATACGGGCAAGCCAGATGAGAGAATGGTTGGCAGATGTTTGTCGCCAGATTAAAGAGGGATGATCTTTTACAATATGTGGGGAATTTCGTACACTTCAGCTCTATGAATATTGAAAAACAATCGCTTCCGGCGGCGACATATGCCGGAAAGACCGCAAAAATAAAGATTTCAGAACTGCAAAACAATCCGATTTTCATGGAAGTATATGGAGCAATGGGAACGTATGCGGGGGAATCGGGCCAGACGGATAAGCTCGGAAGCGCCGCGGCGATTTATAAGTCATGGGATCCGAAGAATGACGAGACGGAGCTTATGCCAGCCTTTGCCGTGCGAGAGGGTTTTGA
>CBDULO010000101.1:0-3314 GCA_965368095.1 uncultured bacterium
GGAATGAGCGGCAGGAGGATAAAAAAGATGCTTTTCACTTCGGGATGTTTCGCCATGAGGCGGTACGCATCGTATTGTTTTTGATTGAGGACATTTCTTTCGAAATGCCACATATGGCCGCGCTCTTCGATTTCAACGATGACTCTTAGGAAGTAGCCATCCGGAATTTCCGGTAGAACCTCATCCGTTTCAAGATTGATTTTGATTGATGCTTTTGTTGGAGACGTGGGAAAATCGGACGCGGACATATACCCCCCATTGTATTGAAATGAGAGCAAATATTTCCGGCGATGTCAACCCACGTATGTTCACCGGATGTAAAGTTTGCTAGACTTAGAATTCTATGAATTCAGAAGAAATAAAAAAGAAATCTGTTGAACTGCACGCGAAATTACGAGGAAAAATTCGCATTCAGCCGACTATTGAAATACAAACCGCGGAAGACTTGTCGCTTGTATATACGCCGGGCGTTGGGGAAGTTTCAAAGCGCATTGCCGCCGATATATCTCTCGCGGATGAATTAACTTGGCGAAAAAATACCGTGGCGATTATTTCGGATGGAACGGCGGTCCTTGGGATTGGCGATACAGGACCGGAAGCGGCGCTCCCGGTTCTTGAAGGGAAAAGCGTCATTTTTAAGCGCTTTACCGATATCGATGCCATTCCATTGGTTTTGAATACGAAGGATACGCAGGAAATTATTGAAACCATTATTCGTCTCGCGCCGAGCTTTGGAGCGATTCAGCTCGAAGATATTTCCGCGCCGCGTTGTTTTGAAATTGAACGGACGCTTATTGAGAAATTGGATATTCCGGTGCTTCATGATGATCAGCATGGCACGGCGATTGTTGTTTTGGCGGGACTCTTGAATGCGATAAAGGTTGCCAGGAAATCCATTGAAACGATTTCCGTGAGATTGAATGGCGCAGGGGCGGCGGGTGTTGCGATTGCCGATCTGCTTCTTTCCGCAGGTGTATCGGATCTTGTGATATTTGACCGGAAGGGAGCGATTTATGAAGGGCGGGAGCATTTGAACCCTGAAAAGGAGCGGCTGGCTAAGAAAACAAATAAAGAAAAGCGTTCCGGAACATTTGGAGAGCTGGCAGAGGGAAGCGATGTGCTTATCGGCGTGAGTGTTCCCGGAGCGTTCACGAAGGGCATGATTCAGTCGATGAACGAAAAGCCGATTATTTTTGCGCTGGCAAATCCGATTCCGGAAATTCTCCCTGAAGAAGCGAAGGCGGGCGGAGCGCTGGTTGTCGCGACAGGAAGAAGTGATTTCGAAAATCAGATAAATAATGCGCTCTGCTATCCGGGGCTTTTTCGCGGGATGCTGGATTCCGGCGTCACGCAAGTCACGGAAGCGATTAAAATTAAGGCGGCGAAAGCCATTGCGGCCGCTATTCCCGCGCCAACGGCGGAGAACTGTATTCCATCGATTTTTCATCCGGGCCTCCACGAGATTGTCGCAAAAAGTGTTCAAGCAGATTAAGTCTCACATGGTATACTTCTCCCGAATATGATTTTGCTGGAGAATGTCAAAAAACTGTATCCGCCCGACACGGTTGGTCTGGATAATATTTGTTTGGAAATTCTGCCGGGGGACTTTGTTTCCATTGTTGGGCAAAGCGGAGCGGGAAAGACAACCTTGGCGAAATTATTGATGGCTGAGGAGCAGCCAACCGAAGGGCGTATTTTGATTGGGGACTGGGATATTACGCAGATTCGATCGAGAGATATTCCCGAACTTCGAAGACAGATCGGCGTGATTTTTCAGGACTATAAGCTGCTGCAAAAAAAGACCGTATATGAAAATGTCGCATTCGCGCTTGAAGTAGCCGGCGTGAAGGGGAAGCGGATCAAGGAGGTCGTGCCGCAAGTTTTGAAAATTGTGGGACTGCATGATAAGCATCATCGTTTTCCATTACAGCTTTCCGGAGGCGAGCAGCAGCGCGTTGTCATTGCTCGCGCGCTTGTGCATCGTCCGAAGATTTTACTTGCGGATGAACCGACCGGAAATCTCGATACCTTGAATACGCAGGAAATTATGGACTTGCTGGTGAAGATTAATGCTTTCGGTACGACGGTCGTTCTTGTCACGCATGATCGCGAGGTGGTGAACGCGCTCCGGCGCCGCGTCATTACGCTGAAAGGCGGAAAGGTTGTGTCCGATCATAAACATGGAAAATACACATTGCCGACATAAGGTATGACAAATCATTGGAGGATTTTTAAAAATTCATGGAAGCATTTTGGCCGCAATCATTGGATTGCTTTGGCGACGATTTTTGTATTTATGACGGCGCTTTTGTCCGTGAATGTGCTTTTGGGAGCGAATGTCATGCTGGATCGCGTGGTGCATGTGCTCGAACAGAAAATCGACGTGACGGTAACATTTTTACCGGGGACGCCTGATGCCATTTTGAATCAAGGAAAATTTTTTCTTACGTCATTACCGCAAACGGATAATGTGCGGGTTGTTTCCGCGGATGAGTCTCTTGCCGATTTTCGAGAAAGAAATGCGGGCAATCTTGAGGTTTTGGAGGCATTGAATGAATTGGAGGAGAATCCGCTTGGCGGACAGCTTGTGATTAAGGCGAAGAAAGCGGAAGATTATCCTTTTTTATTGCAAGCTATTCAGAATCCGCAATATGCGCCATTCATCAAATCGTCTTCCTATGATGATCATCAAATCGCGATCACGCGCATTGAGGAGATTGGTCGAAATGTTCGCCTTGTCGGTTCCGCGCTTGTAGCATTATTTGCTTTCTTTGGTCTCATTACAGCGTTTAATGCGATTCGTGTCGCGATTTATACGCATCGTGAAGAGATTGCCATTATGCGCCTTGTTGGGGCGAGTTCGTCCTATATTCGCGGACCATTCGTGCTCGAAGGATTGTGGATGGGGGCGCTTTCGGTATTATTGACCGCGGGAATTGTTTTGGCGCTTGTGGGTCCGATTGAATCAAGAATCAGTATTTTATTCGAAGGGCAAAGTGCCGGGTTGAAAGATTTTTTTGAAACACAATGGCTTTTGGTTTTTGGGCTTCAAATGGCCGTGATTAGCGGGCTTACGGCATTTGTTTCCTGGATTGCCGCCGGAAGATATATCCGCAGATAAATATGCTGTTATTATTTGACGAGAAGCATCAATATTTGGGTGAGGTCTCTCTGTCGGATGAGGGGGCGCTCAAAACCATTATTCTTACCGCGAAAGGGGATGAAGAAATTGGTGCAACGGTTGCCATGTGGCAAACCAAGGGTATTTCGGTAAAGCAGAATATGGGTGATAAAGCGAAGGCTGATGATCAGGC
>CBDULO010000102.1:0-3301 GCA_965368095.1 uncultured bacterium
GCATTTCCCGGCTTTGATGAGGCGCTAAAAAAATTTCAGGACTGGGACCTTTTTCTCACCATGGCAAAGCAGGGGAGGCGGGGAGTCTGCATAAAAGAATCTTTATTTACGGTGAAGCCGCGTAAAACTGGAATGAGTCGATGGCTCCCGGCAATCACCTATGATCTTCCGTGGAATATTCTCCCTTTTCAACCGAAAACTATCCGGAAATACGAAGAAGCGAAAACCATTATTCAAAAAAAGCACAACCTTCCCGTAAAAGACAAGAAATTGGCCAAGTATATTTTTACCGCCCTACTTCTCATAATAATATTCGAAGCCATTTCTTCAGCTGTTGTTTTCTTTCCCCTCGTGAACGGAGCATTCGCCCTGGCATTTTCCGCGATATTATTTTTTATGACATGGCGCCGCCCTGAAATCGGATTCGCCATGCTCACGACGGAGCTTATTATCGGTTCAAAAGGCGCGCTATTCACATTTTTTGCTGACGCGGAAAATAATGGAGGTCTTTCGATTCGCATACTTTTCTTTATTGCTTTTTTTCTGGCTTGGGGCCTCCGCGCTCCTTGGAAGCGGGTCTATAGCGAAGCGAAAGACTGGCTCATGCAAAGATGGGAGTATCTCATTTTGGCGGCGATATTGCTCTGGGCATTTATCTATGGACTCATACGAAATAATCCATTCGTGCTTCAAGACGCCAATGCTTGGGGGTTTCTGCTTCTCCTTCTTCCGATGATCGATCTCGCGAGCCGTCATGGGAAAAAGCTCTATGCATATATTCTGGCGGGGATCTTCGCGGGAATCGGATATGTCTCTTTAAAAACAATCGCGCTCTTCTATCTTTTTTCACATCCGGTCGGAAATTGGCTTGAAGGAATATACTATTGGCTGAGAAAAAGCGGCGTGGGGGAGGTGACGCGCATTTTAGAAGGAGCGAGCGCGCATCGAATATTTTTTCAGTCCCACATCTTTGAAGTGCTCGCCATCATCCCCATTCTTTTCTTTATTTTTTTCTCAAAAGGAAAAAAGCAATGGTGGCATATCCTCTTCATTCTCTGCTTTTCAACCATTTTAATTTCTTTTTCCAGAAGTTTCTTGATCGGACTGTTTGTCGCGATCGGACTTTTCAAACTCTTTCTATTCACGCATAAAAAGCAGGCGCCTTCTTGGCTCGCAATCACAAAAACATCCTTCGCTCTTACACTCGCGTCGCTTGGCCTTGTGCTCGCGGCTTTATTTTTTCCAATTCCACCGCCTGATCGTATTGGGTTATCGGATACATTGCGAGCGCGCTTCGATTCCGGCGAGTCGGCGCTGAAGAGCCGCTGGCAGTTATTGCCCGCCCTATGGGAGGGGATACGGGAAGTGCCGATCTTGGGTCATGGATTCGGCAGTACGGTGACCTATACATCGAGCGATCCGAGAGTTGTTCAATCAACCGGCGGCACATTCACCACCTATGCATTCGAATGGGGCTGGCTGGATTTTTGGTATAAATTCGGCATCCTTGGAATCCCAATATTCATATTCATCATCTATCGTATCTCGCGCGGTTTTTATTCAACCGGACTCAAGAACTGGCAAAAAGCCATCCCGGTTTTTATGCTTGTGACGCTTGGAATGATTCATATATTTACCCCGTATCTGAATCATCCATTGGGGCTCATTGTACTCATTCTTCTTGAGGGCGCGCTTATGCTAGAATCGAAATATCATTTACTGACTGAATCATATGAAGCAAACTAAGCATTTTTTCGTTTTATCTTTAGCATTGGTACTTGCGGGCCAAGGATGTCTTCCCGGAGCGGGAGCGCCTGCGCCGGCCCCTGACGGATCAGCGGGAGGCGGATCGGGATCTTCGGGCGGATCGGTAAGCGGCGACTGCAGCCACCCATATATGCCGCTGCGCCCCGGTTCATCCATTACCTATACGAGTTCGGGAGCGGGAGATGGCTCAACGTATACGCAGACAGTTGCTTCAAATAGTGGAAGCGAGGCGACGCTCAACTATAGTTTTGAAGGACAAGAATTAACATTGGACTATACGCTCAATTGCAGTGGCGATGGTATTTTTGCGGAAGGATATCTTGATTTCGGAAGTGTGATGGCCGGTTCCCAAATTCGAACCGAAACACGAAGCGCGAGCGGTCCATTCTTGCCGGATGATTTAGATGTCGGAACAAGTTGGAATAATCACTTTGAAATGGTGGTGACCTATACCGATCCGTCATTTCCAATCTCCGAGGCAACGCAAATTATGGATATTTCAAGACGAGCGACAGGAAGAGAGCGTGTGACTGTCCCTGCCGGAACCTTTGATGCGCTGGTAGTTGAGGCGAGTTTCAATCTGAACAATGACGCCTTTCCAACCGGGCCAATTACGTTTACGCAGACCGAGCATTGGGTAGAAGGTGTCGGACTCGTCCGAACGGCTGGAGCAGATCCCGGCGGCGGAAGCACGGTCACCGAGGCGGTGAGTGTTGTGCGGTAAAAAAAAGCCCCGTGAAAACAGGCTTGTTTGAACCTTGACTGATAGTGGTAGAAGTGCAACAGTTGGTTGTTGCATTTTTGCAACCCGTTCTTTATAAGAAGCACGAGGTGCCAAGTGGATAAATTCGAATTCGACTCAACGAAGCTTGAAAGTGACGGCTACCTTTATCAACGTCACGAATTCTCTACGCAGGAAGAGCTAATGACCAAGGTAAAGGAGATAGCCTTTTTTCTAGGTGATGCTTCCTGTGATCTTGCTGTCCTGGAGGCGGAAGAGGCTCCTGGGCTTGAAGTGCATGTCGAATGTCTATATCAAGCAGACCTGCCCGACTATTTTATCTTGGACTGCATCAACCCTTCTTGCCTAGGTGGTGAAACACAGATTTACGATGGCCGAGTTGCCGCCACAATAGTGCAGGAGGAGTTTCCTGAACTGTTGTGTGTTTCCATCGAATACACGAGCTTGGCTCTAGGGCTTTTTGCAACACACCCTCTTGTTGTTGAGCGCCACTCGTCACAGGGTGGGTACAGTACATTGTTATTCAGAGAAAAGGTTGTAACAAATAGAATCCCGGAACTTCCTTATGGATGGGATGAGGCTTCCTTCTATGTATATATGAAGGGTGTACTCAAGCGCAGTCTCATGGTCTCTCATGAATGGAGGGCTGGAGATATCCTTGTAGTGAACAATCGCTTTACTTTGCACGGACGCAGTGCCTTTAGCGGGTTGCGTAGGCTGATTCGACTGAGACCTTAGTCGAAAACGCTTGACACATGAAGCAGATCCATAGAAGAGTGTAGACTCATGAAT
>CBDULO010000103.1:0-3299 GCA_965368095.1 uncultured bacterium
TAATGTCTTTTCGCTCCAGAGCTCGTGTCACAATCGAGGCGATTTTCGGCCATTGCGAAGCGGGCTGACTCGTGAGTTTATTCAAAAGCTCATCACCGACCTTCCCGACAACTTCTTTTCTTTGCGGGACGGGAATTCCTTCTCCCACGAATCCTATCTCAACATCGTATTGAAGCTGATCGAAAAAATTATCCGCATCGAATGTTTTTTCTTCTACGGTGACCGGACCCGTGAGGCGTAAAAGGTCTTCAAAAAGCGCCGGCTCAAGCGCGACAACGCTATCAAGACGGACGGATCTTCCCGTACCTTGGAATGTTTCTCGTTCATAAAAATCCATGACGGTCATCGCGCTTGTCGGAAAATCCGGCGACCAATTCGCGTCTCGCAGGAACCAAGCCGGGACATGCAGATTCTTTTGAATGCTTTCCGGAGCGACTTCTCGCCATGTGTCATTCACCGGACCATCAATGGCATACACATCTTTAAATTCAATCTCTTCAAAATCCGCCGCATCGACTTTTACTTCGCCGACATTTCCAATAAACCCGCCGCCCGGGCGAAGCTCATCGGCATTTTGCAATAAAACAAGATACGTACGCTCTTCCGGATATCCGACAAGAGGCAGAACAATTTCAATCAAAGATACGGCATCGTCAATTTGTTTTCGAATGACAGGGAATTGCTCGACAACCGGCTGAAGCGCGATAAGCGCCGGAGCAAATAACCGATCTTTCGGGATGCGTTCCCACGCGTCGGCCGCGATATCAATACGCTCCTTCGCTCTTTGCATGGCCGGCAGACTCCTTTGCAATTGCGCGAGGATGGAGCGCTTTTCTTCTTTGGTTAAATCTTTAAACGAACGCGACGCTCCGACACTCGCCGTCGGATCGATAATCCCCTCCCCTTCGAGCGCGAGCAGCATGGTATTGGCGACCGCGATCAACTCCTTCGCCCCGGCAATCGCCGTCCTCCCGGCATTTTCCACATCCTCCAATGCTCGGAGACGCGAGCCGACATATGGAAAAAATCGCCAAGGCCCGGTGGAGCGCAGACCGGCGCGAACCTCTTCAAGCCCTTCTTCCGCATCTTCAATGGAAACAATCGCTTCATCAAATTCCCTCGACTCAAGCTGAACGCGCATGAGATCTAGAGAGTTTTTCACAATCAGCGCCCCTCTCCCGGCTCGCACGCCGCCGTAGAGAAGCGGAGAAACAGCAACGAGAATGGCAAAAAGGATCAGCAAAACGGACAAGCATCCGACACGCTTCTTTTTTGGCGAACTCGGTTTTTTCGGTTCAGGCGTCGGAATGGATACCGGCGGACGCAAGTGCTCCGGGATAGATTTGGTTCCCGGATTCGTTAAAAAATTTGGAGATTCTTGCATGCGTTTTTATTTATCTTGGAAGCGGCTTCCCTCGATGCTTCCAGAAGTATTGTACCGCACTTTTAATATGAAGGCGTGTCATTCTATTTGTGATCGCCTGCCAGGGCCAAGAAGTGACGCTTTCGCGCGCATGATAATGCATACATTTCGCGTCGGGCGTATAGGCAACGCGATGGCCGGCCTCCCAGGCTCTTCGACATAAGTCCGTATCCTCAAAATACAGAAAGATATTCGGATCAAAAAAATCTAATTCCACAGCGACATTTTTTCGAATCATCATCGCCGCTCCAAGCACCCAATCCACGTCCGTGCTCTCCGTTCGCGGATGTTCGCGCATGGTATAGCGGTGATTCTCTCGTTTTGCCCATTTCATTTTTCCAAGCGGCGTTCTTCGGAGAATGGGCGTATACACCTTTGGAAATCGATAATAGGAGTCTTGATCCGTTCCATCCGGATTCAAGAGACGCGGTCCGGAAATACCTATATCCGGATGCCTATCCATCCAATCAATCCATTTCTCCACCTCGCCGCGGTCCAATACAAGATCGGGGTTGCAGATAAACAAATATTCTCCTTGCGCTCGGCTCATCCCCTCATTATTCCCCGGGCCAAAACCAATATTCTCCTCGAGAGGAAGAAGTCGAACCCAAGGAAATTGCTCTTCAATCATAGTCGCAGATCCATCACCCGAAGCATTGTCGACCAAAAGAAACTCAAAGGGCATTTCAAGCTCAATCGCCTCAATGCTCTTTAAAAGATTCCGCACATGATGCGGTTTTTTATAGTTCACCGTGATAATACTCACCTTTGTTTGGTGTCCTGAAATGCTGTTTTTCGGCGCTTGCCTCATACAAACCAGTTTTTCATTTGATTCGAGCGCACCCCCACTCGCTCCAAGCGCTCCGATCGTTCTTTGGCCACCCTAAAACGATGCACGGGTTTACGCAAATACACCCCCCAAAGCGTCGGGCTCGCGAGTATTGAAAAGAATCTTTTTACCCATCCCAGTAAAAGCCAGGGAGCGTGCATCGCTCTCAAGCCATATGGTGATAATTTCACGTGCACGTCTTGCAATTCCAATTGCGTTTGCTTATCCGACCTCAACGCTTCTCTGAGTTTTTTGCCGGAAGACTCCGCCTGCTGTTTCCACGCATTCGCGTCAGACACGCATTCCATACGGCCGCCCATAAGCTTTGCTCTCCATAGAAAATCGACAAGCGCCGGGAAACGGCTAAGCTGTTCATCGATATACCCTCCTCCCTCTTGAAGTTTTTTTAAAAAGCTGGCTCGCATCATAAAACATTCCGGGGCAGGAGCAAAAAGCATCGCTTCATCTTTCACCCAGCGGATTTCACGCGACTTTGTCATTGCAAATCCTGCGTGCAATACCTCGTCCGTGAAATCCAATTCCCAATCTTCTTCTATGCCGCGCGTTCGCAGAGCTCGAAAAACAGTCGGAGCGGCGACCATGATATCAGGCTGTGTTTCACATGCGGCTAAAAGGCGGGAAAGTGTTTTTTCCTGGAGGATCACCTCCGGCTGGATGATGAGAATATATTTTCTGTCCAAATCCGCGTCTTCCCACCTTGCCAGCGAAAGGGATAGCGCTTGATTCAATGCCCGACCGAATCCGAGACGCTTCATATTTCGAAGCACCATGGCTCGATCATATGATCCGAGTTCGCACCCTTCGGTGGAACCATCGTCAACGACAATCATATGAAAGTCATCCGTCGACTGCGCGTCCAATGATTGAAATAATTCCGGCGTATGCGCGTAAAAATCGGATGCCGCCATGACCACGGAAATGGTTTTGGCTTCGCTCATAATTTTAATATTACTCGTCTCTCGCCGTGAGATGAATGAGTTCTGGTGGGATCTTTCTTACTTGAACCGTCGACTCTTTGTTTAGATA